>NZ_JBGONU010000017.1:0-95562 GCF_041439295.1 Vibrio sp. 1F253
CAACTCTTTGATTTCAAGTTTGTCAGCTTTAGCCTGCTTCTTTGCTTCAGCTTCCTGCTCTTTACTCGACTTAAACCCTTGCATACATTCGCTGCGCCAACTTTGGATTTGTTCAGGGAAAAGACCTTTTTCACGACAATATTGGCTGAGTTCACTTTCGGTCATCGAGTAAGTCTCGGCAACAATGGCGAGTTTAGTTTGAGCAGACCACTGCTCTGATGAAGTGTTGCTATTTGGCACGGCGGCTCCTGAACGTCTGAGTTGCTGGCGCCAATGATACAGGGTCGCAGTGCTAATTCCTTCCTCTTCCGACACTTCTTTAACTGACATCGAATAGGGAGGCAACAGCTTCTTCAATATAGCTTCTTTTCTTTCTACTGAGATACGAGACACAATTACTCTTTATCGCCCAAACTGGTTAAATTTTAACAGTGACAACTATCCTGCCAGAGGGGGTATGTTTGGGTTGTAACTCCTACCATTTGAGCTACTTCGTTTTGCTTTAAGCCCAGCTCTGTTCTTGCTGTTCTGAGTACATCTTTCAACATTTTAAAATCCATATAAATACACCTTTATTTAATTATACCCCTTGTTTTATACAGGATAGTGTTGACATTTACGAACCTGTAGGTTTAAGGCATATGAAAATGTACTTGACAGGGTTTGCTATGGAAACGATTTATTACGACATTTTGCCTGATTCATCCGTCTCAGTTTATGTCTGTGGTGAGTGGGATATGTTCAAGTCTTTCCGTAATTTGCAGTCTTGGTGTGAATCTGAGTTCTTAGAGTTCGAGTTTATCGATATTACAGATACAACTTATCAGGAGCGTATTTCAATCATGGGGGTTCAGTTATGAGTCGCGCTTGTATTGATTGCGGTCATATCTACGAGGAATCTCTCAGGGTTTGTTGTCCTGTTTGTGGCTCTGCCTTTCTTAATCAGGTTTCAGTTGATGCCCCTGATGTTTTTAAGCGTAAGCATCCTTATAAGGTTTCCCCTAAACATGTTTATCGCCCTACAAAATCAGGTCTTCAACCTGAGTTCGTAAAGCATTCACCAGAAGAGTTCACTTTCATTGAGGACTACGAGCAATCACCTGTGATTGTCGATTACCTTAGCTTTACTGTGAAACTTTCAGATTTTCGTCACTGTAAAAAAGATGCGCCTTATTCCGGCATTCACTTTCCTGACGAACCCGTTTTTAACGCTCATACCGCTAAAACTTTTGAAGAAGTTGAAGCTTACAATCGTTATTTTCAGTCGGTTTACACTGAGTACCTTGAAGAGACTTTAAGACGCTTTATTCAATATGTTTTAGGGTTCAGCTATGGCTCTGTTCGTGGTAAAGGCTTCCAGTTTTATGAGGATTCTTTCGTTCTCACATCTGATTCTGGTGATGATTATTGTGGTCAAGTTGGGATAGGAGGGAATAGGGATACCGTTCACTTTCAGATACCTGCTCATGGTTGTAAGTGCCTGTTTTCTAGTCGTTCTTGTCACTTCTTGCACCATTGGCTTTCTACGGTTCTTTGCGTTAAAAACTTAGCTCGAATTGATTTGGCTTTTGATGATTATGATGGTGTCCATACTTGTGAGGCCGCGGAACGTGCTGCGCTTCTTGGTGGCTTTAAACGCTCTCGAGGCTTTAGTCCTAAAGTGAAAATTGGTGATGAGTTTCAATATGATTCCTCTGGTAACAAGGTTTTTACTCGTGAAGAACGTGATATCGGCTCTCGTCAATCGCTTGTTTACTGGCGTATCTATAACAAAAAATTAGAACGTAATATCAAGTCTGATAATTTTTCGTGGTATCGCTCTGAGGTTGAACTCAAGAAATATACCACTGACGTTCTTTTAAATCCTATCGGTCATTTCATTGGTTTGAATCAATATGCTGCTTCGATTGTTTCTACTGATGTTAAACCCGTTGTTAGTAAATCTAAGGGGCGTAAGCGTGTCGCTTGTGATGTGCTTTCGGCCTCGTACTGGGCTAAGCGTCAATATGGTCGCTTGGTAAATTCACTGCTTGAGCTTTATGAGGGAGATTTTGAAAGGGTGGTTACGTCTTTACTTCGTGATGATTCCGTTTTGTCTTATCCCTCTATGCATCAGAAATTAATAAATTCTTTGGAGTAATTATGGCTACACGTATTTTTGTATTGGGTATCGATTTTGTTTGGACTGCTTTTGGTGGTGAACAGGCTCAATTAAATATTTCTCGTCCTCTTCGTATTGTCGATACTGAGAACTATAAACGTCGTACTTTTGGTGAGTCAGGTGATGTGAATCAGAAGTATGACACACCACTTATGATTGACCGAGCTTATGCTGAAATGCTTGAGGAGACGGGCGCTCTTGTTCCTCGTCGTGAGTATGAAGTTGAACTTGGTTTGAACTTAAACGATCCATTAGCAGGGGCTATTGTGAATAAACTAATCCCTGTTGATGATGAAATCAAAAAGCATTTCGCTTCCTCTTTAAAGCAATAATTTGTCTCAAGAGCTAATTAATTTAATCGCTTTAGCCTCCCTGTTTTCGGCTTATTTATATTTGGGGGGCTAGGGTCTCTCATACTTAAAATAAAGGCTAGGGGGCTATAATGGACGGCTCATTTTTATCTCAAGACGTTAATCAAGATTGTTCTTTTGCGGATTTACTTGTGCGTTTACCTCAAGTTTCTGATAGTTCAGTTCAAATTGTTCAAAAATCTCGACCTAAGACTGTTAGTAAGAGTTGGACTGTTGAAGAGTCTCGTTATTTAGAAGAATTATTCTTTAAGGGGAAAAACCTTTCTACAATCGCTCAAAAGCTTGATCGTACTTTTCCGTCAGTAGAAAACCAGATTCGCAAGCTAAACCTTAAACGCTTCAAGGAGTTATCTAGAAAAGATACTGAGTATTTAAAACAAAACTATTGGATACTCGATGTTGAGACGTTGGCTAAAAAGCTAGGTCGTCAACCTGCCTCTATTCGTTATTTTGCGAATAAATTAGGGCTCAAGCGTGCCAAGTTAGATAGCGCTGAGCCTCCAATCCCTAGACGCCTAATGCCTTACGATATGGTTAAACGCCTATCTGTTCTAGAGCGTAACTCCCCAGATTCAAAAAGTCGTGTCGATGACTCCGTTGTGATCTTCTATGACAAAAAGGGTCCATCAACACCGATGATGGCCATGCACCTCGATGATTTATGTTTAGCACTTGATAGACACTTTAACCGTCGCGATGGTGTGACAGCTTCGGCTCTTACGCATGGTTATAAGGCGGTATAACATGAAGATTCAAAATAGAACTCATTCTTTTAAACGTCGCGATTGCTGTCCTCAGTGTGGTGATATTGACTTCATTTGTACTGAATACATTTCCGACAATCAAATCTACCTCTATGAAGAGCAATGTCCACGGTGTTATGATTTTTGGCAAATTGGTCTTGAAGATGACTGTCGCAAATATCCAAGTAAGGACATGATTTAAATGAAAGTTTATTATGAAGAGGTTTCCGCTGATATGGTTTCTACGTTTACGCCTGGTCAAGGTTGGTACTCGTTTAAGTCTATGTCAGATATGAATTCAACATTATCTTCTGAGTATGGTGATAGTCTTGAGCTTGTTGATTTGACGCCTGAGCTTTATCGTTCAATGCTTGCCTCTGGTGATTTTGACGGTTATGAGCCAGCTTAGTATTTCAGCCCGCAGGGATAAGCGAACGTGATCATGTTAAGGGGTCGATTCAGTTTGTTGAGCGATAAGCAGCGAAGCGTTTCAAAGCTCGAGAGAAAAACGAAACCCATCATATTGCTAAGCGCTTTTAAAGCTTGGTTAGGCTTTGTTGAGTGGTTCTAGGTGGCTATAGTTTTACTGGCTTTCTGAAAGCCCTCTCAGTGCGTATTATGTACGTTATGTTAAATTGATTTCTGTGTTTATAAGGCAGGTATCTTTATGTGATGCCCTGCCTTTATTTCATATCTGTACTCTCTGAATTCTACTGCGTATTTAACCATAGCGGTTATTTACCATAAAATACCTAATAACCAGTGATAATAATCTTCGATTTTACCCCCGGCATTAGTTAGAGCTTAACCGCCGGCAAATTTAACTTTGTAGCCTTTCTTTTCAAGATGCGCTTTGAGCTTGTCACGAGCGTCGCCTTGAATCTCGATGTTGCCATCTTTTACTGAGCCGCCACAGCCACATACTTTTTTGAGTTCCGCAGCCATGAGTTTTAATGGTGCGTCATCTAGGTCTAAGCCTGTTACGATAGAAACGCCTTTGCCTTTACGGCCTTTGGTTTCTTTTTGGATTCGAACAATACCATCACCTTTAGGGCGCTGGACTTTCTCTTCTTCAGGTTTAATACGACCTGTTTCAGTTGAATATACTAGGCTCATAATTTTACTTCTTTTGCTGTGCTGCTTTTTGTTTTGCGAGTAAGAAAGCCTCTATATGACGCTGGATTGCAATCTTGCCACCTTTAATTAGGCGCCCGTTAAACATGCAATACCAAGCGTTAGGCTCATCGCTATCATTTTTAATTTGGTAACCATGGAAGTTTTCAGCTAAGCCACCACCAGACGCTCTCGACTTGTTTAACGCTGTGAATTCTTTCGGGTCAATAAGGGTCGCAGTATCAATCCACCAATCAATACTCTTTTTCACAGCAGGTAAATTGCCTTGAATAATGTTGTTTTTTAGCTTGGCACGCCAAACGGTGTTGTTTGCATCCGCTGATTGTAGAGGAACGCCTCGGTAAACTGAATTTGCCATATCCATTGATCATCGTTTTGTTTTCATTACGTTAATCATAAGTATACTTCTAATGATATCAAGCATAATATGGCAAAAACACCTGTTGAGGTACGGTAATTTGAGAAAAAAAGTCCCTATTTTATCGGACTCTGTGATAATTAATTCATTTGTTGAAAAATTAAACAGCCACGCGACAATTGAAATTATAGATGAGTTAACAGGATATCAGTACTCTCGAAACTCCTTGTTGGGTATCTACAGTGATTGGAATCGCTACCATGTATTCTGTACTAAAAATCGTATCAACACACTTCCAGCATCCATCACTGCTGTTCGGCGTTTTCTTGAGACTGAATCCAGTGAAAGAAAATTTGCGTCTTTGAAACGTTACACTGCAACACTTAGCTTGTTGCATACTGTGTTGAGCTTTGCTAACCCAATCAAGCATAGGCAAGTTCGTTTTACCCTGCTCCACTTGCAATCTCGAATGGCTGGCGACGCTAAACAAACCAATGCCATGACGTCTGCACACCTCACGGAGTTAAACACGTTACTTTCTCATGAGAAATCGAGCTTAAAAGAGATCAGAGATATCGCGATTTATAATGTGATGTTCGAGTGTGCTTTAAAGCGATCTGAACTAAAGGCGTTGTCGATGGATAATGTGGAGAGCGTTGAGAATGAGTACCAGATTACAATAAAAAATTCAGTGTATAGGCTATCGCGAGTAGCAAGCGCCGCACTTGAGCGTTGGTTTTCGTTTACTGGAACACAAGACGAGTTGCCTGTATTTCGTGCGATAGATAAACATGAAAATATCAGTCTGCAACCTTTAGATGATTCGTCGATCTACAGAATATTGAGAAGAGCAAGTGACTTACTTCAATTGGCTGACAACCACCATTTCTCCGGGAACTCTATTCGTGTAGGTGCCGCACAAGAACTTTCGAAACAAGGCCTTAAGGTGAGAGAAATCCAAGATTTTGGTCGTTGGCTCAGCCCTGCAATGCCTGCACAATATGTGGGTTATTCGGGTACCTCTGAGAGTGAGAAGATGAAGTTTAAAGCACTAATCCCTTGGCAATGAGCTGATGGCTTTGTTAAGAGGCGGCTTGTTTATCTACGGTTTTTTTATAGGCAGATTGTTAATAAACGGCTTAGTCAATCAACTGACTTTAAAAACCAAAAGCTTCCGACTTGAAAACAAATAGCGCCTTGGCAGATAAGCTCAAGGCGCTATTTGTTATCTAATGAGTTATATAAAACGGCTAAGATATTTTGGGTGAACTAAGAAATGCTTGTTCTCACGCAGTTCTCTAAGAACTGGCTGAATTTGTGGCCGTCATGTTCAACCATTTTTGGGAACATGGAAATTGGCGTCATACCTGGGAAGGTATTCACTTCGTTCAGGTAGATCTCATTGTCTTGTGTTAAGAAGAAATCGATACGAGACAAGTGACGAAGCTTCATCTGCGTGAATACCTTGCGGGCGCTATCTGCAATCAATTCACGCTGTTCATCGGTTAAGTTAGTTGCTTCAACTTCAGTAATTGAGTGGCTGTCTGCACTGTACTTCTCTTCGTAAGAGTAAAATGCGCCATTAGGTGCAATCACCTCGCCTGGCTTGCTTATCTGTAGCTCGCCATCGATTTCATAAGCGGCAACTTCTAGTTCTCTTGGCACCACGGATTTCTCAATAAGCACTTGATCAGAGAAGGTAAATGCTTTGTTGATTGCTTCACTTAATTCTTCTACTTGATTGACTTGGTAACAGCCAACAGAAGATCCCTGACGAGCCGCTTTGACGAACACTTCCCCCCAACTTTCAAAGGCTTGTGTCGCCTGTGCATGAGCTTGTTCAGTGTTGTCGGATAAGAACAGATAAGGCGTATTTGGGATACCCAGAGCGTCGTACCAAAGTTTTGATGTGATTTTATTGAAGCTGTTGTTGCTTGCTTCAGAACCACAACCTAGGTACGGAATCTTAGCCATTTCAAACAGTGATTGAATGTCACCTGTTTCGCCCGGGAAACCATGAATACAAGGAACAATGAAATCGACTTTAGATTCTAAGTTGTCGCCACGTAAGGTTTGATCGTTAATATCAAGATAAACCAACTCACCCGAATCAAGACACCAGCCTTCGTTTTTAATTTCAACTCTCACAACGTTAAAATCTGCAACGCTATTAAGTTGTTCAAAAAGGTAATTGGCTGAAACGATTGACACTTCATGCTCTGAAGATCCACCGCCGCAAAGTAGAAGGATGTTTGTGGTGTTCATGGGTAAATTCGGTCCTTGAAACTAGGAATACTGACTTCAATGATAAACAAAAGTCGAAATAGGTACAGTGTTTTGAATGCTAAAATTGTCATCTAAGGAGTGAGCGATTAACTATTAAACAAAACTAACCGTCATAAAACAAAAGAAGGAGCATTTGCTCCTTCTTTATGATTTAAAACTTAGTTTAACTTGTTAAGCGTTGGGTATTCAGAATTCTTGATATCATCAATGCTCTTAACGAATGGCTTTAAGTTTTGAAAACTGCTCGGCAAAGAGGAAATCGCCTTTTTAGCGTCTAAGCGTGTCGCGTAGTCACCGTAAAGTACAGTGAACCACTTCGTGCCGTTAACCATTTTGTAGTTTTCCCAAATTGGCTGGGAAGTGGTTGGTAGCATTTTTACAAAAGAATCGACTTTGGCTTGGCTGCCAACAGCAACAACTTGAACTGTGTAACCAAAGCGTTGGTTCATGTCTTGTTGCTTCTTGGTTGGAGCTGTAATTGTTGCAACCGGCTTAGCTCTAGTCGTGTGAGTGATTTTTTGTTCTACAGGTGTGGTTCTGACAACGTTGGCCACGTTCTCTTCAACAACAGCAGTCTGCTCAGATTGAGATACAACTGGAGCTTCAACTTTAGCCGTTTTGAACTCTTCTTGATAGCTATCTGACGTTACATTGGTCACGTAGTTGTCAGATACACATGCAGCCAAGAGCAGTGGCAAAGTCACAATTGCAAGTTTTTTCATGGAAAGCTCTATATCCTTAATAATAATTACTATAAATCATGCCGATACGTCGGTTTAGAATCAAGTTAACTTTGAGATTATACACCATTAGTGGGTGACCTATTTCACAAACTTTATGCAGTGTCTGCTTATTCATCTTAATTCGGTGAATTTGCCATCAACCCGTGAATGAAAAGTAAGTTACGATGAACTTACGTGCATTGCTAGGATATGTCTATGAATCATCTTGATCCCCTACTTAAACCCCGTTCAATCGCTGTTGTTGGTGCATCTCAACAAGAAACGCGTGCAGGATATATCGTCATGAACAATTTGTTGCACGGGGATTTTAAAGGTGCGGTGATGCCGGTAACACCAAAATACGATTCTGTCGCGGGCGTCCTCTCTTACAAAAACATCTTATCGCTGCCTATCGTGCCTGACCTTGCTATTTTGTGCACTAATGCGACACGCAATGTGGCTATTTTTGAAGAGTTGGCCGAGAAAGGCATCGCTTCCGTTATTGTGCTCTCCTCCGACATGCAACAGCAAAGTAATAGCGGTGGAACATTTGATGAGAGATGTATTGCAATAGCCAAGGCAAACAATATTCGGGTACTTGGTTCCAATAGCTTGGGAGTTATTGTCCCGTGGTTAAATTTGAATGCCTCTTTTTCTCCGGTGACGGCGCTGCCAGGTAAAATCGCCTTTGTTTCTCAATCCGCTGCAGTGTGTACAACGATTCTAGATTGGGCTAACGATAAAGAGATCGGCTTCTCGGCGTTTATCTCGATAGGTAATGGCAGTGACATAGAATTCTCGGAGCTGTTGGATTATCTGAGTACCGACTCTCACACCGAAGCAATATTGCTTTATGTTGATAGTATTAAAGATGCGAGGCGCTTTATCTCTGCTGCCCGTGCTGCGTCACGTAATAGACGAATTCTAGTGTTAAAAGGCGGGCGAACCGCTAAAGGCCGGGCGGCGGCCATGCTACATACTGGCGGTGCCGATACGTTAGATATTATCTATGACTCAGCGATCCGACGCAGCGGAATGTTGCGAGTTAAGAACTTACATGAACTGTTTGCAGCGGTAGAGACTCTGACTCATTCAGTACCACTACGTGGAGAGCGCTTGGCTATTGTGACCAATGGGGGCAGCCCAGCGATCATGGCGGTGGATACCCTTTTTGACCGTGGTGGTAAACTT
The DNA here is from genome assembly GCF_041439295.1 of Vibrio sp. 1F253. Classification (NCBI taxonomy): domain Bacteria; kingdom Pseudomonadati; phylum Pseudomonadota; class Gammaproteobacteria; order Vibrionales; family Vibrionaceae; genus Vibrio; species Vibrio sp. 1F253. The sequence continues at coordinate 8,967 of NZ_JBGONU010000017.1, forward strand.
GCCGAGTTTTCTGAAGATACGCTAGAGAAACTCAATAAGGTTTTGCCATTGAGTTGGTCTCAGAGTAATCCAATCGATATTGTTGGTGACGCCGGTGAGCAACGTTATATCGATACGATAAACATCTTGTTAGATGGTGATGAAGCGGATGCGATTCTTATCATGCACAGCCCTTCTGCGATCGCACATTCAGCTAAAACAGCTGAACGAATTATTGAAGCCATTAAAAAGCATCCTCGCCACAAGCGATTTAACATTCTAACGAATTGGTCTGGTGAGCTAACAGCAAAGCCAGCACGAAAGTTGTTTACCGAAGCGGGTTTCCCAACCTATCGAACACCTGAAAGTTCAGTGGTCGCATTCATGCACTTGGTCGAGTACAGGCGTAACCAGCGTCAGTTAATGGAAACGCCAACCACGGCAGAAAAAGTCCATATTGAAGATCTAGCAGATGCAAAAAATTGGATAGAACGACAACTACTGGATAAAGATACAGTCAGCCTTGATACGCATCAAAATAGCCAATTTTTCAAGCACTTCAACCTAGATGTATTACCAACTTGGATAGCTTCTGACCCAAGTGAAGCGGTACATATTGCCGAAACGATTGGTTACCCAGTCGCAGTTAAACTACGTTCGCCAGACATTGCACATAAGTCGGACGTGCAAGGAGTCATGCTTAATTTAAGAAACAGCAATGAAGTCGCCAATGCGGCTCAGGCGATTCTCGATCGCTCTCAACTGTCGTTCCCTACTGCGCATATTCATGGCTTGTTAATTCAAGGAATGGCCAAACTCGCCGGCGGGCAGGAGCTACGTGTAAAAGTGACAACGGACGAAACCTTTGGTCCTATCATTTTGCTTGGCCAAGGGGGCTCTGAGTGGGACGAATCGATTGATGCCGCTGCAGCTTTCCCACCGCTGAATATGACGCTGGCTCGTTACTTGATCATTCGAGCGATAAAGAGCGGCAAGATTCGCCTACAGAAATTACCTAACCCGATCGACATTGAAGGCCTCTCTGAGTTGCTGGTTCGTATATCTCAAATGGTGGTCGATTGCCCTGAAATACATGATTTGGATATCCATCCAGTACTGGCCAATGGTGACAAGTTCACGATATTAGATGCCGATATCATCTTGAAAGCATATCAAGGCGATCCTCAAGAACGTCTTGCGATTCGCCCTTATCCAGTCGAATTGGAAGAGAATATCGTACTTAAGGACGGCACTGAGGTGTTGTTACGCCCGATCCTTCCTGAAGACGAGCCGCTTCATGCTGATTTTATTCATCGTGTATCCAAAGAAGACCTTTACAAGCGTTTCTTTAGTGATGTGGGTGAATTCAATCATGAGGCGTTGGCTAACTTTACTCAGATTGACTTTGATAGAGAAATTGCATTTGTGGTCGTTCGAAAGGAACAAGGCGTACCCGCGATTATTGGCGTATCGAGAGCGTTGATTAACCCAGAGAACACCGATGCAGAGTTCGCTATTCTGATACGTTCCGATCTGAAAGGCGTCGGATTAGGCCGCATTTTGATGACTAAGGTTATTGACTACTGTCGTACAAAGCAGACCAAGCAGATGTCGGGCATGACGATGCCGACCAACCGAGGGATGCTGACACTAGCCCAGAAGCTGGGCTTTGAGCTAGATATCAGTTTTGAAGACGGCACTGCAGATATGGTGTTGCCGTTACTTTAACGCCCATGTTTTTTTTAGGTGTTGAATACACCAAGACTTGGCGTCGCCCATTTTGTTACGTCGCCAAGCCATTACGATGTCGATAGGCTGTGGTTCGGTACCCGAAATTTGTTGTAGAACGCCAGATTCAATCAAAGGTTTAGCTACACTATTCGGTAAGGTGCCGATCCCTAACCCTGCAGTTAGAGCCTCTACCTTGGCTGGGAAGCTTGTTACGGTTAAACGTGGCTGCTTTTCTAGAATATTGATGCTTAATGCAGGTTGGTCACGCGCTGTATCTGCAATTGCGATAACCCTGTAACTTTGTCTCGCCTTTTGGTCGAAATCACCAGATCGCTTATGAACATAGTGATTCGATGCTGCAACCCATACCATTTCCATCTTACCGATAATGTCACTTTTCATATCGTTTGGTATGGTGTCAACCTTTGGGCACACCAATAAATCAGCTCGGCCGTCTGAAAGAGATTCCCAACATCCAGCTAGAATCTCTTCTTGTAATCGAACCCTAGTTTTACTTATTTTTCCGAGTTCATCGACTAATGGGAAGAAATTAGCAATCGGAATAATGCCATCAAAGGCAATCGTTAAATCCAACTCCCAGCCATTAGCAAGAATACTCGCGTCATTAACGAGCTGTTCAGTGGCACCAAGAATGATCCTTCCTTGCTCTAATATTAACTGCCCCGCTTCCGTGAAATTTGCACGGTGGCCTGAGCGATCAAAAATCATAATATCTAAGTCTTGTTCTAGCTTCTGGATTTGATAACTCAATGAAGAAGGTGCTCGGTCCATTTCATTAGCCGCTGCCGCAAAGCTTCCACGACGATCAATGGCATCTAATATGTGTAAGGCTTCAAGTGTTATTGGGCTATGCATAACTTTCCTACTTTGTAAGTGAGATCTAAATCACAAAAAGAGAAGCATTCACATGGTGAATGGAACTGAAAAACTCTTTTTAATACATGTGTTTAATAACGCTAACAATGAATTAGTTGATAATATTGAAAATTATTTAAATGCAAATAATAGTAATTATCATTTAGATCCAATATCATCTTTCGCAAATCAAGATGATATTATGGAACTAAGGTAACTATCAGATGTATAAGCAATCCCTACTCTCTGCTTCAATCGTTTTAGCGCTTTCATCAACATCAGCCTTTGCTGAAGATTATGCCCTATTTGACGAGGTTGTTGTATCAGCAACGCGTACCGAACAAAACAAAGAAGACGTTTCAAGCTCAATTGAGTCTGTCTCTGCAAAAGACATAGATAATCAAATGTCTAGCGACATAAAGCAAGCTCTTCAATACACGCCAGGAGTAGAAGCTCAAGGCGGTGGCCGTTTTGGTATTTCAGGCTTTAACATCCGCGGTGTTGAAGGTGATCGCGTTAAACTTATGGTAGATGGAGTTCAACAACCTACACCATATAACCCTGGCGCTTCTGAGCAACGTAAATATTCGAATGCGATCGAAGTCGATACATTAAGTGTCATAGAGGTGAATAAAGGCCCTGCTTCTACGCTTTACGGTTCAGATGCCATTGGTGGTGCAGTACTGCTAAGAACAAAAAATCCAGAGGATATGCTTAGAACTGACGGGGATGAAAACCGTTTTGGTATTAAATCTACCTATACATCTGCAGATGAACAGTTCAAGAACACAGTTTCTTGGGCGATGCGTAAAGATAAGTTAGAAACGATCGTTATGGCGACATACGCTCAAGGCCACGAGACAGAAACTCATTCATCAGGAAGCGAAGTTCAAGGTCCAGATCGTGGTGCAGAGAACCCAGCAGATACGGAATTAAGTAATATCCTAGCCAAAGCATTCTACAATGTATCAGATTCAAATAAGGTTGGAATTACGGTTGAGCATTACCAACGTCAATATGATGAAGATGAGCTAAACTACAATGGCTATCAGCTTATGCCGGGCTTTGTATATACTGATAATTACAACAAAGACACCAACAAACGTTTTCGTGCAACATTGGAACAACAGCTTAAACTAAGCTCTTCAATTGCTGACTCTTTAGACTGGTCTCTAAGTTACCAAGACTCAAGTTCTCTGAATAAAAACTACGATACAACTCGCTTCAACGGACGCCGACTTCGTGAGCGTGATGCATCAGATGTAAACATGCAGCTTGATACGCAGCTTTCTAAGTTAGTGAATATTGATGGTGCGGATCACGAATTCACATATGGTTTCACATACCTGCAGAATGACTTTGAACTAGAAAACTACGACCATAAGTTTGACCGAGGCACTGTTACACCGGGTAGCACTGGTATTCCTGATGCAGAAATAACGCAATGGGGTGTGTTTGTTCAAGACCAAGCATTTTTCATGGAAGACAAGTTGATTGTAACTGGCGGTCTTCGTTATGACTCATTTGTTGCTGACCCATCAACGGATGAAGGCTACAAGACTCAATATGAGAAGAATAAAGATGACGCCGTCACAGCTAAGCTAGGTTCAGTTTACCACATCAATGACAACCTATCGGTATTTGGTCAAGTTGGGCAAGGGTTTAAAGCACCTTCAGTTTACGACCTCTACTACTTCTACACTCGAGGTGCCATCATTGAAGCTAACCCTAACTTGAAAGCGGAAAGAAGTATCTCTTACGAGCTTGGCCTTCGTGGCAATAATGAACATGCTCGCTTTGAACTAAGCACTTTCTACACAGATTACTCTGATTTCATTAACCAGACGAAGTCAGGTAAACAAGGCGGTAAAGACGTATACACCAAAGAGAACTTAGATAAAGTGACTATCTATGGTGCAGAGCTTTCGTCAACGATTAATCTTGACACCCTGTTAGACGCACCATTTGGTACCTACACTCGTTTAGCTGTGGCTTATGCTGATGGTGAAGATAAATCTACAGGTAAATCCATTGATTCAGTAGCACCACTAACGGGTACGCTAGGTCTTGGAATCGAGCGCGAGACTTTTGGATCAGCTTTAAATGTTAAGATGGTTGCTGCGAAAGATGAGTGGAACTCCGATGACAACGTAAACGTGGCTGGATACACAGTTGTTGATTTGACTGCTTATTACCGCCCTGTCACGGATTTAACCTTGCGAGCGGGTCTATTCAACGCATTAGACAAAAAATATTGGCTGTACAATGACATGTCAGGCCGTGGGCACGATTCTAAGTTCAACACCGATATTAAGTCTCAACCGGGTCGTAACTGGGGTATATCTGCAAACTACGAGTTCTAACTGGTTAGAAATCTAGTTCGTTGTAGAGCTAAGTTTATTAAAGGCCTAGGTCATTAAAGATCTAGGTCGTTCCAGAATAAAGCCATACAAAAAAATACTGTAGAAACTAAAAAGCCAGCTTACGATAAGCTGGCTTTTGTGATTTCACTAAAAGTTGTATAAAAAAGGGGTAAAGTGAAATTATTTCTCTGCCATTTCTTTCTTTACCATTACTGCTGCAGCAATGATAAAAGTGATGATTAGGCCTAGTTCCATGATTAACTCCAAAGAAAATTAACATTAAACATATAATTCGCGAGCATGATAACAACAACCGATACAGAATGATACTTTTTAACCACCAAATCACTTTTTATTCGATTTAGATCAAAAAAGATGCCCTAGAGCATCTTTTTGTACGTTAACCATTCATGAAATCACTCAATCAACCAGGGAAACCATCAGGATTTGTTGATTGCCAGCGCCATGTGTCTTCAGTCATTTCAGCCAGTGTGCGTGTCGCATTCCACCCCAGTTCTTTCTGAGCTTTCGCTGGGTCGGCCCAACACTCCGCGATATCACCTGGACGACGCTCAACGAGTTTATAAGGTATCGCTTGACCGCTCGCTTTCTCGAAGGCTTTAACCATATCTAATACACTTGAACCGTTGCCAGTACCCAGGTTATAGATGTGAAGACCGTCTTTACGCCCTACTTTCTCAAGTGCCGCAATGTGTCCATCAGACAGATCCATGACGTGGATGTAATCACGAACACCAGTGCCATCCTTTGTTGGGTAGTCACTACCAAATACAGATAGGAATTCACGTCGGCCAACTGCAACTTGAGATACAAATGGCATTAGGTTGTTTGGAATACCACTTGGGTCTTCACCGAGTTCACCACTTGGGTGTGAACCTACGGGGTTAAAGTAACGTAATAACGTAATGCTCCAATCGGGGTTAGCCTTTTGGAAGTCAGTTAAGCACTCTTCAACCATGAGCTTGCTACGACCGTAAGGATTGGTTGCGCTTGTGGGAAAATCTTCTGTAATAGGAACACTAGCAGGATCGCCATAAACCGTTGCTGAAGAGCTGAATACTAAGGTTTTTACGCCAGCGTCACGCATTGCATCGACAAGGACTAACGTGCCATTTACATTGTTGTCGTAGTATTCGAGAGGTTTGGCAACAGATTCGCCAACCGCTTTCAGGCCCGCAAAATGAATAACAGCTTCAATATTGTGTTGCTTCATAGTTTCAGTTAAAAGTGCTTTATCACGAATATCACCTTCAATGAAATCAGGACGAACGCCAGATACTTTTTCGATACGTTCTAAAACGCTTGGTTTACTGTTGTATAAGTTATCGAAAAGCACAGGTGTCATACCTGCGTTAATCATCTGGATACTTGTGTGGCTACCAATGTAGCCCATGCCACCTGTAACTAAAACATTCATGTTTAGCGGACCTTTTAATTAAAAACACTCAACCTACCTCTTATGATACAACAGCTTAGGGTTGAGTCACAAACGCCTATGGCAGATACACCGCACGAGAGAACGAAAACTGACCTTTACCTTGAATTTCACTTAGACGTACACCTCAGCGCCAACCTTCAGAATTACATCAATGTCGCCATATGATTCATCACCTTACGTTTGCTCCCTAAACCGGAAACAAAATAGATGAAGCGCTGTTTGTCGAACACTTGTTTTTCAATTATCTTTAACCATAGTTTCTATACGTCATTGATGAAAGGAAGCATTTTTCACAATCCATTCTTTAGCGGGTTTGATACATGCCGTGACCTCATAGTAAATGCAGTTCTTGGTGTCGAAAATTTGAGTTAGGTCACTGTTTATTTATGGTATTTATAAGACCGTCATTACTCACCTCAACGTAAAGGGTTAGCACCACGTGACAACGAAGATTTCGCTTAATTGCGACATGGGAGAAAGTTTCGGCAATTGGAAGATGGGCGATGACGAGTCGGTCATGGAATGGGTCGATATGGCAAACATCGCTTGTGGCTTTCACGCGTCTGATCCGCACGTTATGTCTAAGACCATAAAACTGGCGCAGTACTATCACACCCAAATTGGTGCCCACCCTGGTTATCAAGATTTAGTTGGGTTTGGTCGCCGTTCTATTCCTCATACCATGGACGAGATCAGTGAGCTAGTTTGTTATCAAGTCGGTGCACTACAAGCGCTGTGCCGCTATCACCACACCTCTGTTGGCTATGTGAAACCTCATGGCGCCCTTTACAACGATATGATGGCGAACATTGATGTGTTTAATGCCGTTGCCCAAGCCGTCGCTGAATTTAACATCCCCTTGATGATTCTCTCTTCATCAGACAATCAACAGTATCTAGATATTGCTGACGATCATGACTTACCCCTCTTGTTTGAAGCGTTTGCCGACCGTGCATACTTGAATAATGGGCAGTTATCGCCGCGAACTCAAAAAGGCTCGGTTTACGTCAACCAAGACGACATCTACAACCAAGTCATGCAAATCATTAACTACGGTTCAGTCACGACCATTGAAGGTGAAAGACTGCCTATTGAAGCCGATACCATTTGTGTTCATGGTGATAACCCCCAATCCATCGCATTAATTAGAAAAATCAGACAAGACCTCAACGCTTTTAACTAATATGAAGCGTGTGATTGGTATGACGCATGGCCTTATCGCTCGCCTTACGAGCACCTAACCAATTGCTCGTAAGGTCTAATTGCTTTGTATTGGTTTGGACACGGAAGTTAGAAACGCCAAATAAGCAAATAAGCAAATAAGCAAATGAAAGACACTAAGTAAATCAAAGGCAAGTAAAAGTATGGAAACGAAATGACGACGAATCAAATTGAATTCAATATAGCGCCAGTCGCGGAATGCAGCGTTTTGGTGACCTTGACGCTATCGCCTTCAAATAATCAATCTAGCGCCGAATATGCGCAGTACATGGCTCATTTTTCCGATGCTATTCGTCAACACTTAGCATCTGTATTGATGAATGTGACACCGGCTTACCAAACAATATTGGTCGATTACTTACCTTATAGAATTTCAGAACATCAGCTCATGGAACAACTCAACTCTTTGTTGAGTCATGCTATTTCGTCCTTCTCTAGTGTTAGTAAAACGCGTAACACTATCGAGCTTCCCGCTTATTACTCACCAGAAACAGCACTCGACTTAGACCGATATCAAGCCAAAGGCATGTCGCTAGATGAGATCATTCAACATCACACCTCACAGACTTACAGCGTCAGTGCCATTGGGTTTACGCCTGGCTTTGCGTTTATGTCTGATGTAGTCAACGAGCTTGCTTTGCCTCGTCATTCAACCCCACGCTTAAGTGTGCCGAAAGGCAGTATCGCCATCGCGGATACGAAAACGGCGGTGTATCCTTCGGACTCACCGGGCGGTTGGAATATTATTGGCAATTGCCCACTCGCACTGTTTGATCACAGCCAATTAAAGAACGCTGATACCACGCAAACGCCGCTGTCTCTGCTTAATGTCGGTGATACGGTCCGTTTCATCGCGATTTCAAAACAAGAATTTGTTGAGCTTAGTTTTATGGATATTAGTGGAGGTGTCGCTAATGGTTAAGTCAAAAGCCAAACCAACGCTGACAGTCATTAAGCCCGGCCCGTTGAGTTTGATTCAAGACTTCGGACGATTTGGTGTCGCTCATCTCGGATTGACACAAGGCGGCCCTGTTGATGATTACTCGTATAGCTGGGCCAATCACCTGCTCGGAAACCCAGTAAACCAAGCTGCGTTGGAAATCACGCTTGGGCAATGTGCGTTACTAATCGATTTTGATTGTGAGATGGCATTATGTGGTGGCGATTTACAAGCGAAGCTCGATGGCAAACCACAGTCGAACTGGCGTACTTTTCAAGCTTTCGCAGGGCAAGTTCTCTCATTTGGTTTACCTAAAAATGGACTAAGGGCGTATTTAGCCGTTAAGGGTGGCTTCGATGTTCCATCAACTCTTCATAGCTGTTCTACGGTGACTCGTGAAAAGATTGGTGGATTAACGCAAGATGGAGAGCCATGCCAGCAAGGGCAACAAATTACTTTTACCCAACACCAACTCTCTCGCCCGTTTAAAGCGTTGAGTGTCACCTTCCGATACACGCCTAATTACAACCTACCAGTGAACCTGCGAGTGATTGAAGGCTATCAAAGCGAGCTGTTCTCAGAGTCAGCAAAAGCGACTTTGTATAACGCACAGTATCATGTTGACCAAAATTCTAATCGCATGGGTTATCGACTCAGTGGCGACCCCGTGGACTCGCCTGACATTTCGCTATTGTCAGAAGGCATTGCCTTAGGTGCGATTCAAATCCCCCAAGATGGGCAACCTATTGTGTTGCTTAATGACAGACAGACTATTGGTGGCTATCCGAAGATTGGATGTGTCGCCAGAGTCGATTTACCGCGCTTAGCACAAGCCAAACCTGGACATGAAGTCTCGTTTAGTAAGGGTGATCGCTTAGGATTACAAGATGTGTGGTGCCAGTGGGCTCAATTTTTCGGCTATTAGTTTTTGCTCTGTAGCTAAGTAACTCTATTGCAAAGAATCTTGAAATCTTTAGCCAGGAAGGTTTCGTTTGGAAGATGTAGTTCAGGCAATTGACAAGATACAAGCAGGCGTTTCAGTTAAAGGTTAGGCTTACCTGTCAAAGTAAGCCGAATTGAAGATGTTTAGCGTAGTAGATTATGACTGAGTATTAAGCGTGATCTTGGCCTGATACCTTTGCAAGGGCTTCTGGGTATCCGCGTTCTTGTGTCAAATCTATCGCTTTATTCTCAATATTCTTTAGATTAAGTGACATTGTCACTGAGTGTGTATTTTCAATCGATACTGACTCTGCGACATCAAACCAATGCTCAGCGACCTTTTGCGCTGCCTCTAAGGTTGAAGATGCTTTGACTACTTCAAGTCGAGCATAGCGATCACCACAGAATGACACGTCTGAAGCTCTTAAGCTCGGATCGGTTCCCGGAATCTGCTGTGCACCGAACAAAGGCTTACCACCTACCAGTGCAGAGCTAAAACTTGGGATGAACCGAGACATATGCGTTATCGCAGCGCGAGTTCTTAATTCGAGCTGCTCTTCACTCCAACCTGATACGATTTTCTTAAGAAGCTTAGAAGGCAACTGAGGCTGTGATGAATCTGTTGATGATGAAACAAGCCCACCCTCAAACAGAGTAATCCCTTCTGTCATACCGTGAAGTTGGAATACACCATCAGCGTACGGTGTTAACTGAGCCATGCCTTGCGGTGTGCCTCTCGGGCCATGGAAGATAACCTCTGGCCACTCTTCCTTACATTCTTGCGAATACGGCCACTGCGTAACGTATGCGGCTTTGAACTCAACAAGCCTTTGTTGCTTAGAACCGACAAAGTCATCCACGATGCCCGTTTCAAAGCCACTTGCATTAATCAAGTAGTCGGTCGTTAGGTGACAGCTTTGGTTCTCAGCGTCTGTATAAGTCAAAGACCAACCTTGCTCTAACGATTCAACAGATTGTAATCGGCTGTTGGTTAACACGGTACAATTAGATTGTTGCCCCAAAGAGAGTTGAGCGGTTGCAGAAAGTCGGAATACACTCCAACCATACTCTTGAACCATAGCAACAGGATACTTAAGGGTTTCTAGATCCGTATGTTTAGCGAAAGGAATACACCATTCATCAAGCGATGTTGGTTTCAGAGGCTGAGTTTGAGCAGCAAGTGCTAGTAACTCTTCTTTACTATACAGCTTGTAATACTCTTCCGGATTACCAAGCACTTGGTTGCTTTTATCTTGACTAACAAGATCAGCATAAGCGTTCTTGATTATCTTTAGGCGCGGAAGAAGATCCAACGGCTCTCCACCATCACTGTGTGGAACAGCGATAATTGTCGGACGAATATTGATCGTATGGGGAAACAAGCGGACGGTATCAATTGACTGAGTGAGCAACTGAAGACACTGCTCTACAGAAATATCTCGATACAAATTGCCACCAGCATGCAGATGGCAAATTGGTGGACCATTAACCAAACTCGGTCCTTTTTCCAAAATAGTGACCTTATAACCCAACTCACTAAAATGAATTGCGCTCGTCGTTCCGGCAATACCACCACCAACAATGGCAATAGAAGGCTGATTTGTATCCGTTTTGTTGTGGTTCATCGTGTTCTGTAGAATATGATTAACTGCCGCTATTCTACTTTTGTTCTGCTACGAATTAAAACACATTTTTATCAAGGTCTTAGATAGGCAGTATTTAATATCTATGTAAAAAACCTAAATAATCTCTTGACTCAATAACTCCAGATTGAGTTTTAAAGGTTATTATAACCGTCACATTTGTCCTAAGTGACGCCACATAAAGGCTGCCTCAGTACTCTTAAAACATAGATGTTAACTTATCCCTAAAGTTATCCACCGTTTTTGTGGATAACTGTTGATAACGTTCTTGCTAAGTTGCGCAAACCCTTTATTTACAGGGACTAACCGCTGTTCATTAAATCGGCATTATTGCGCAATTAGTTTTAAAAAATACTAAAAAAACGGGAAATTAAGGTGCGATGTTCGTAACTTGTGCTACGCATTGGTCAAATAAAAAGCGGTCTAAAGAGACGTCTTATAAATAGTGAACGACTAAGTATAAGTAATGTCACTTTTAGACCGTTTTAAGCATTTGTGAGATCTCGCTAGCGACTAGCCAAAATCCTTGTTTACTGGTGCCAACAAACGTTTGATTAAGCTATTCACTACCGCGGCCAATGTGATAAACGTCAGCACGGGTAGCGCTATCCACAGTATTGGGTGGAGTGAAGGTTCTAACTCAAAGCCAAAGTTCATTACCCCTGCAACACTGAGTTCAGAACCTAGCGCAGCAATTGAGCCAGCTACTAACGCCATCACCCCGTATTCACACCAAATAGTGTTGAGAATACGCTTCTTACTCGCGCCTAAGGTTCGGTACAAGCGTATCTCTTGTTGTCTTTGAGATAAGCTCAGTCGCAACAGAGTGAAGATAAGCAATAGCCCCGCCACTACACCTAACGCGGCAAGTACGGTTATCGACCAAACAATCTGTTTGAGCAACTCTTGGATCTTGCTACCCATTTTACGAATGTCCATCAAACTCACGGTCGGGTGATTTCGAGATAATTCGTTGAGCATTTGGTTGTGTTGCTCTTCTAATCTGAAGCTCACCAACCAAGTAGAAGGAATAGCGCTCAAAACATCGGGAGTAAAAATGAAATAGAAGTTTGGCTTCATTTCACGCCATTCTACTTTTCGGATGCTGTTCACCTTGGCAGAGACGTTCTGGCTGTTGATTGTGAATGAAAGATCATCGCCAATTTTCAAACCAAGTTGCTCTGCGACATCGGATTCCACAGATACGCCCTGCTCTTGTGTCCAGCTGCCTTCTAATACTTCATTGTACTCAGGCAGGCTATCTCCCCAAGTGAAGTTGATCTCGCGACTTAGTGCATCTGTTTCTTCTGAGGTCTCGCTGTATTTCGCCGCCTCAACGCCGTTAATGGTTGTGAGCCTTCCTCGTATAATTGGAAACGCTTGAGTACGCTCTACTTCGTTTGCATCAATCGTCTCGAGATAACTGTCTTTCTCATAGCTCGCAATATTCAGCGCAAACGCATTAGGTGCGTTCTCGGGCAAAGTTTGCTGCCAATCTGACAACAAGTCACTTCTCACTAGCCATATGATCGATAACAGCATCAAAGACAGCGCTAAAGAACCAAATTGAATCCCTGTTGCTAATGGTGTGCGATTAATTCGGCTCAATGCCAAGCGCATAGATGTCGACGTCGGCAGTTGACCCACCAAACGCAGAACAAACGTACTGACAATCGCGAGTACTAAGAACAGGCAAGCGATACCCGCTAGAACTATCCATACCAACAGATTGTCACCGTACATCAGCATCATTGGAATAATAGGTACTAGCAACAACAGGTATTTCTTGTAGCTTTCATTAGACTGGTGACTTGATTGAATCACGCTGATTGCCGAAGTGCTTACCAAGCCAATTAACGGAATACCAAGAGCAGGCACACCAATGAGAATGCTTGATAAAATCGCCAAAATGACAGGTTCAATACCATAGCTAGGAAGTGGTGTTGGTAATAAGTCGCCCAGAGGTATACGAAGCAAAAATTCTAAGCCGATACCGATGGTAATTCCCAGTACTGCACCAATAACCACCAACAGAGACACCTGTACGGACAACCATTTAACGATCCACTGCTTGCTCGCACCTAAACTCTTAAGCATCGCAATGGTTTTACGACGACTCGCAACATAATGTTGGCAAGTGAGTACCAAAGTGGTCGCAGCCATGATCACAACGATAGCAACGGTTAGCGAAAGATACTGAGTTGTGCTCTCGAACATGTCGTTGGTACGACTGGCTGAGTCTTGTGTACGCCAGCGATCACTTGGTGTCAGTTCGATACTGTCTTGTGCTGCTTTGAGTTTCGATTCATCACCATTTAAAAACAATCTAAAGCTAACACGGCTGCCAGGTTGAATAGCGCCAGTGGCATCGATGTCACTTGTATGAATCAGCACTGCGGGCATTTGTTGGAAAGGGTTAAAACTCAGGCCCGGTTCTTGAGCGATACGCCCTGTAATTCTTAAATCGGCATCGCCTATCGTGACATTGTCACCTATCTCAACTTCTAGCTGAGCAAATATGCGCTCATCTAGCCACAATTCCCCCGGTTCAACATGATTGCTTACCGCGCTATCTGCTCCTTGCAGTATCATTTCGCCGCGTAAAGGGTAATTGCTCTCTACCGCTTTAACAGTAACCAACTGCATCGAGTTATCACTGAATGCCATGGTTGAGAAGCGAGTCAACTGAGAGCTTTCTAACTGTTCAACCTGAGTCAGGTCTAATAAAGGTTGGGGGATTGGGTTTGCCGATACAAATACACTGTCGGCGGTTAACGCATCTTTGCCCTGCTTTACGATCACTTGTTCCATACGCTCAGCTAAAGCTGAAAGCGCGAACACACAAGCTATAATGAGCGTTAGAGCGATGGATACCGGCCATAGCTGACCATGTCGAATCTCTTCGATGCTCCATGAAAACAGTCGTTTATTCAGTCCGTGTGATGAATTCAATTTACACTTCCTCTATGTGACCGACATGCATTTTCAAGGTTCGTTGGCAACGCTGTGCGAGCTTAGGGTCATGCGTGACGAGAACAAGCGTTGTACCGTGCGATGAATTAAGTTCGAACAACAGCTCGACGATTTTCGCTGCCGTTTGTTGATCTAAGTTGCCTGTAGGTTCATCAGCAAAAAGGATTTTTGGCTTGATCATAAACGCGCGAGCTAAAGCGACTCTTTGTTGTTCACCGCCTGATAGCTGAGATGGCAGGTGATCAAGCCTGTCTTTCAAGCCCACTGATTCAAGCAAAGCCGTCGCGCGTTCGATGTCTTCGTCTTCACCTTTCAACAAACAAGGAAGCGTGACGTTTTGCAGGGCAGAAAGGCTTGGGATCAATAAGAAGCTTTGGAAAACAAACCCAACGGATTCACTGCGGATTTTGGCTCTCGCTTCGTCATCAAGCTGTGATAGAGGTTGGCCTAACAAACTGATTTCGCCAGAAGTTGGCACATCGAGCCCTGCAAGCAGTGTCATTAACGTGGATTTACCCGCACCTGAAGTACCGACGATCGCAACCGTTTCACCCTCACGAATATTGATATCAACATGCTCTAAGATTGTTAAATGTTCTTGATTAGTAGACACTGTCTTGGAAACAGCTTCTGCTTTTATGATGGATGTATGCATGACTCGACTAATTTCCTTTTTATTCTTAATTATATTTTCAACCGCTTCTTTGGCTCAAGATACCGAGTTAGATTCTAAGTTACTGGTGCTTGGTGATAGCCTGAGTGCTGGTTATAACATGGACATCAAACAGAGTTGGCCAAGCCTGTTACCAGACGCGTTAGCAAAGCATGACAAAACGGTAACCGTGGTCAACGGAAGTATTTCTGGTGACACAACTGGCAATGGCTTAGCTCGTTTACCACAATTGCTTGAAGAACACGCCCCAGACACTGTTCTTATCGAACTCGGTGCGAATGATGGTCTTCGTGGATTCCCACCTAAGCTGATGTCTGCGAATCTTGATCAAATCATTAAGCAGATAAAAGCTGCGGGCGCGAAGCCTATTATGATGAAGATTAAAATCCCACCGAATTACGGTAAGCGTTACAACCAGCAGTTTGAATACGTCTTTGCAGCGCTTGCTGATCAACAAAGCGTGCCACTTTTACCGTTTTTTCTAGAGCATATCATCCTCAAACCGGAGTGGATGATGAACGATGGACTGCATCCAAAACCAGAAGCTCAGCCTTGGATTGCTGAATTTGTCGCCAAAGAATTATATCAGTATCTTTAGGTTTTAATGGTCTAGCTCAATAAATTTTACACAGCTTTACGTTAGCCTGAGTGCATATCACCGTTAACTGTAAGGTTATTTATGCTGATCGAACCTATTATCAAGGGTGTGGTAGCCAAAAGCGCTCACCCTCTAGGCTGTCAAGAAGCCGTAAAGCAACAAATCAAGTTTGTTAAGAGTGCGCCGCAGATCAAAGATGGCCCTAAGCGAGTACTGATTATCGGTGCTTCCTCTGGCTTTGGACTTGCCGCTCGCATTGCCCTCACCTTTGGCGGTGCAAAAGCTGACACCATCGGCGTCTCATTCGAGCGCGGTCCTAACGAAAAATCCCTAGGCAGCGCTGGTTGGTACAACAACATTTATTTCAAGAAAGAAGCCGAACGAGAGCAACGCACTGCTATCAACATTGTTGGCGACGCATTTTCACAAGAAACACGTTCACAAGTTGTCGAAGCCATTGAAACCTACTTCGAAGGTGAAGTGGATCTAATTATCTATAGCTTAGCCGCTGGCGTAAGACCCAAACCAAATACCGAAGAATTCTGGCGCTCTGCCATTAAGCCAATCGGTGAAAGCGTGACTGGTGCGACTATCTCACTAGAGCACGACAACTGGGTGACCAACACACTTGATGCTGCAACGGAAGAAGAAGCCGAAAGCACACTCAAAGTCATGGGCGGCGAAGATTGGGAACAGTGGATAGATGAGCTGATCAATGCTGAATCTATTGCCCCAGGTTGCAAAACCATTGCTTTTTCTTACGTTGGTCCAGAAGTCACGCACCCTATCTACTTAGACGGTACTTTGGGCCGCGCTAAAATAGACCTTCATCAAACAAGTCACGCACTTAACCTTGAACTAGCTAACTTTGGCGGTAATGCTTACGCGACCGTGTGTAAGGCATTAGTCACCAAGGCGAGCGTATTCATTCCGGGGCTAAGCCCTTACCTACTCGCTTTATATAGAGTGATGAAAGAAAAAGAGACCCACGAAGGTTGTATCCAACAAATGCAACGCTTATTCAGCAGTAAGCTGTATGGACAAACCAAAGTACCACTTGATGGCGAGCGCCTAATTCGGATGGATGAATGGGAACTCGACCCAGAAACCCAAGCTCATGTGACTGAACTACTTGAAGCTATGGATGAAAACAACTTCCAATCAATCGGTGACTATCAAGGTTTTAAAGAAGAGTTTTTACAGTTGAACGGTTTTGCTCAACCATCGGTAGACTATAAAGAGAAACTTAACACTGATGATTTTATAAAGTTAAAGCCTTAATCGAAACTTATCTCATTACTGAGACCCAGATTCACATTTGAAAACCTCCGCAAAATTGCGGAGGTTTTTTTGTGCAACATTTCTTATACTTAGTTAATGTAATATTCACAGTTTATTTGGTTCATCTTAATTAACACAGGATGTGTTGATGCATTTAGCATAATTGACTCGGAGTCATATGAAGAAGATAAAAACGATAGACTTAGATATCCCTGACGATATGGCCTCCAGCTGGCAGAATATTGTCGACCTCTTAGCTCAAATCACTCAAGTGCCTGCTGCACTTATCATGCGTGTTCATACCAACTACATTGAAGTTTTCTCTACCAGCCACAGTCAGGATAACCCTTATAACAAAGGCGATTCTGAAACATTAGGAAATGGGCTTTACTGCGAAACAGTGATGGAGTCTCAGCAGCAGCTTTTAGTACCCAATGCGCTTGCCGATGTTGATTGGAAAAACAACCCCGACACAAAGCTTGGCTTAATCTCTTATTGTGGCATTCCGCTATTTTGGCCTAACGGCGAATTGTTCGGCACCATTTGTATCTTGGACTCGAAAGAAAATCACTACACGCCTACCTATATTAAGCTACTAGAAAGCTTTCGCACCTCGATAGAATCTCAATTAAAAACCTTGTTTCAACACGCTAAACTCACTCAAATGAATCGAGACTTAAAAAGCCGTGTTGCTACTCGCACAAAAGATCTCGCGAGTCTTAATTATTCATTAAACCAAGAGATTGATAAGCGCAGAGCGGCAGAACAAGAGATCAATTTCCAAAAAAATCACGACCTCGGCACGGGCTTTTTGAACCGAAGTGCTTTTGAGTCGCGCTTGGATCAGAAATTGATGTCACAACAAAGGTTTACAGGTGGCTCACTCGCGGTAATCCATATTGGATTTACTAATGGCAGGCGCATTCAAGCTCGATATGGCTACAACGCGTTAGACCAAGTGCTGGTTGAATACCGGCAACGCATCGACAGTATCTCTGATGTCGAGGTACTAACTGCGCGCCCTACTTCAGTTGACCTTGTGTTGGCGTTCAGCGTTAAAGATTTGCACCAGCGTATCGAAGAACTATGCCAGACATTAGTAAAAGTGGGTCATTCAGAATTTGACATCGGTAGTGACAAAGTTCATCTGCATGCCTTTATAGGGATTGCGATTACTGATCACGACGATGGTGCTGACAGTATTATCCAAAAATCTTCAGAAGCGATGCTGGCATGTAAAGATTCCGGACAGAAGTTCGCTTACTATTCTCAGTCTTATGCTGAAGAACAAAGCCATATTAATAAGATTGAAGGTTATTTACTCCAAGCTGTTCGCAATGATGACCTTATGCTCTATTTTCAGCCTAAAGTATGCCCGTTGACTCATCGCTGGGTTGGTGCAGAGGCTCTACTGCGTTGGCGACACCCCGTTTTGGGAGATATCTCTAACGAAACCTTAATACACATGGCCGAGCAAAACGGGTTAATTTTCGAAGTAGGAAATTTTGCTCTGCGCAACGCGATTGAGCAAGCGAAAGAGTGGTCCGAATACGTTGAAGATTTCAAAATAGCCGTAAACGTATCTGCTATTCAATTAAAGAATGTTGATTTCGCAGACCAAATTATTCACCTGTTGGAAACCTATCACCTAGAACCTCATTTCTTAGAACTTGAAGTCACGGAAAGTTGCCTCATTGCAGATGAAGTCGTCGCGAAAAATACATTGGAATCGTTACACAACATTGGCGTTACATTGTCACTGGACGACTTTGGGACGGGCTATGCCTCATTTAGTTACCTTAAGAAATTCCCATTCGATACGATTAAAATTGATAAGAGCTTCATCGACCAAATGCTCAACTCACAGGAAGACTCAGAGATCGTTCGGTCCATAGTCCAAATCGCGAAAAAGCTCGACTTAAAAGTCACGATTGAAGGCATTGAATCGGAGGTTCAGGAGCAATTTATCATCAATGAAGGCTGTGATGTGGGACAAGGTTACCTTTATGGCAAGCCAATGCCGAGCCAAGAATTCGAACACAGCTTAATCAATCAAAACTATTTGGGGACAACTCGTTACGCTTAACGCGAAAAAGAGCACTTTGTTTTGGATTTAGGCCTACTTTCTCTTTACTCTATAGGTGGTGATTTTTATAATCGCCGCCTTTCTGTTTTATCTTCCCTTTATATAGGCATTCCTCGTTATGGATCAGTTGACTGCAAAGCTTAAAAAGCTCGAAAAACAAAACTTCCGCGCATATCAACAAATTAAAGGTCAATACGACTTTGCTGATTTCGAATTACACATCGACCACGTTCAAGGTGATCCGTACGCATCTTCTTCGCGTTTTCGCGCAACACGCGCTTGGTCGTTAACAGGGTTAGGTTGGCTGAAAGAAAAGTCTTACGAATACCAAGTAGCAGCGCGTGATTTTATTGCACGTAGCTTCTCTGAATTTGCTAAGCAAGAAGCGACCGTGTCTATCGCACTAACCGGCCAAACTGTTTTGGATAACACATCTGTGGTTTTCACCGAGCACGGTATCGAAATTCGTTTTCGTATCAACCTACCCGCTGATGGTCGTAGTATTCTTGCAAAGAAAGCAATCAACATCATTACATTCTATTTGCCTAAGTTTATTCGTCGCGCAACGCTTGAACGCGAACTCAACATCGAAGCGATGATTAAGCATTGTGAAGCTGTTGAAGACCAAGACGCATTGCGTGCTCAATTGGAAGAAAACAACCTAGCGGCATTCGTAGCAAATGGCAGCGTATTACCTCGTATTGCAGGTAACTGCGACCTGCCAATGAAAGGCGCGGTTCCTTTCCTAGCACCAGAGTCTTTAAGTGTGACGCTAAACGCGCCAAACCAAGGTGATGTGACTGGCCTAGGTATTCCTAAAGGCATCACGCTGATCGTTGGTGGTGGTTTCCATGGTAAATCTACACTATTGAACGCCGTTGAACGTTCTATCTACAACCATATTCCTGGTGATGGTCGTGAAGGTATCGTGACGGCGACTGATACGATGAAGATCCGCGCTGAAGATGGCCGCTGTGTTCACAACTTGAACCTATCAAATTACATCAACCATTTGCCGATGCAAAAAGACACATCTGATTTCAGTACACAAGATGCGTCTGGCTCTACATCGCAAGCGGCTTGGTTACAAGAATCAATTGAAGCAGGCGTTCAAACGCTACTTATTGATGAAGATACGTCAGCGACTAACTTCATGATTCGTGACGAACGTATGCAAGCGCTAGTATCAAAAGGTGCTGAGCCAATCACTCCACTTGTTGACCGTATTGGCCAACTACGTGAAGAGATGGATATCTCTACCATTGTTGTAATGGGTGGTTCTGGCGATTACCTAGACGTGGCTGACACTGTGATTCAAATGCACGACTACCAAGCAGTAGACGTAACTGATAAAGCACAAGAAGTCATCGCTCAACACCCTACTCAGAGAACTAACGAATGTGAGACCGCATTAGAAACGTTTGTTCCTCGTTCGTTAAACCGTGCAGCATTGATGAATATTCTTACTGACGGCAAATTCCGAGTTAACGCGAAAGGCAAAGAGTCACTGCGTTTTGGCAAGGAATTCGCGGACCTTTCTGCATTAGAGCAGTTAGAATCAACGTCAGAAGTGAACGCGATTGGTTGGGCATGGTTCCAGTTTGCACAAACTCCAGGTTGGTCAAACAACCCTGCTAAAGAGTTTAGCGCTATCTTAAGCGATGAGTGGCACGTGAACATGCCAAACTACGGTGACTTAGCGAAACCAAGAGTATTGGATGTAATGGCCGCACTAAACCGTATGCGTAAATCTCAGTTCAAACCTTCGAACTCGAACTCCAACTCGAACTAATATGTCGCGTTAAGTTAACCTTATCTCGTATTACGGCTCTCATTTATGAGAGCCGTTTTTTTGCGTTCAATTCCTATATTTCTATCTGATTCGGCCACTCTTTACGTGACTACATTGTTGGTCAGCGCTTTAATCATAGAAATCCCAAAAATCATGACACAGCTTTGACAAAACTATGGCGATATTCAGATAAAGTTCCGACTCGATAGGTGTAACTAAATGTAACAGACTCTTGAGGCTTCAATGAATCATAAACGCGTTAAGATGCGTGACCATAAAATCGAAGTAAACCTATTCAAAAACCGTGTAATCGTGGCGTTTTGTGGGATCTTACTGCTCACTCTCGTCTTAGTCGCCAACCTGTACCGACTTCAAGTCGACAATTTTGAAAGCTATCAAACTCGTGCGGATGGCAACAGAATCAAAGTATTGCCTATCGCGCCTACTCGCGGGCTAATTTACGATCGTAATGGTGTGTTGCTTGCCGAGAACAAGCTTGTGTTTAATCTAACGATGATTCCCGAGCAAACAGATGATGTCGATACCATGCTCGCCAAGCTCGACAAATACATCCCGCGTGATGTTGAGCAGATCGCTCGATTCAAAAAACGTTATCACAACACGCGCCGTTTCAAATCTGTCACTATATTAGAGAACCTAAGTGAAGAAGAGATTGCTAAGTTCTCGGTGCACCAGTACCAATTTCCCGGCTTATCGATTGATACGAACTTAAAGCGCTTTTACCCAAATGGAGAGGTGCTGACGCATGTATTAGGGTATGTAGCACACATCAATGATAGTGACCTAAAGAAGCTAGAAGAAAAAGGCATCGAAGCGAATTATCAAGCGACTACTATTATTGGTAAGCTCGGTGTCGAACGCTATTACGAAGATATCCTACACGGAACCAAAGGCTATCAAGAAGTTGAAGTAAACAGCCGTGGCCGTGTTGTTCGGACTATTGAGTACGTGCCGCCAGTTGCAGGCAAAGACATAGTATTAAATATTGACCTTGAACTGCAAAAATATGTATTTGAGCAACTTGATCACCGAACCGGAAGTGCGGTTATCCTCGATCCAAAAGACAACAGTGTACTGGCGATGGCATCTAGCCCAAGTTATGACCCTAATCTATTTGTCGACGGCATTTCGAGTAAGAACTACCAACGTCTATTGAATGACCCTGCTCACCCGTTGGTGAATCGCACCACACTGGGCGTTTACCCTCCAGCATCCACCATAAAACCATTTATGGCCGTTGCTGGATTACAAGAGCATGTTATATCAGAAAACACCATTCGTGATGATCACGGTTCATGGCAAATTCCCGGTTCCAAACGCAACTCTAAATCATGGCGAGACTGGAAACGCTGGGGTCACGGTCCTGTTGACGTAACTCAAGCGATTGAAGAGTCGGTGGATTCATTCTTCTATCAAACCGCCTTTGATTTAGGTATTGACCGCATCTCAAGTTGGATGAATCGCTTTGGTTTTGGTGAACCTACGGGCATCGATATCTATGAAGAAAGCACCGCCAACATGCCAACTCGAGAATGGAAGATGATGCGTTATCGTACACCTTGGTATCAAGGTGACACCGTCCCTATTGGTATTGGCCAAGGGTATTGGACATCCACGCCAATGCAACTTGCCAAAGCAACCTCGGTACTGGTTAACCATGGGAAGGTAATGTCACCTCATATCTTGAGAGCTACCTTAGATCACGGTGAAGATTTTGATACGCAAAAACTTGTTGAACCTGAGCCGATGCTGTCGATCACTGAAGTACCAGACGAGATATGGGATGTACCTATTAATGCGATGCGACTCGTAAACCACGGCAGTCGAGGTAGCGGCAGACGTGCATTTAAAGGAACTGACTACACTAGTGGCGGTAAATCGGGAACAGCCCAAGTATTTGATCTTGCAAAAGATCAGGTCTATAACTCCAAGAAACTGGCTCGGCATTTACTAGACCATGCGCTTTACACGGCCTTCGCACCTTACGAACACCCTGAATATGTCGCGACTGTGGTCATCGAGCACGGTAATGGTGGTTCCAAGGTCGGTGCTCCTTATATCCGTAAAGTACTCGACTATGCATTCGAACATAAGAGTGGCGAAAGTAAAGATCACTCATAGCATAATAAATGAAGTTGTAACGACGCTTAACCTAGTAACAATACATAACCTAGTTACAACACATAGCCTAGTTACAATACAAGCGTAATGACGACAAAGCCCCACTTGTGTCACTCACAACATGGTGCTTTTCAATTTTATATATAGGGCTTAAATTTCACTCTAAAGAGTCAATAAACAGCGCAGTAAGAGTTACGTCGATCATGAACTTCGTAATACATGCCACGCTTCACAAAGCGTCTGGAATTTTGCCGTATTGCCCTCGTCTCTATCGGGATGCCACCGCAACGCCAGCTGTCGCCAACGCTTTCTTATTTCCTTATGCGTTGCGTCTACAGGGAGATCAAATAACTTCAATGCACGGTTTTTATCTAAATTGAGCGTATCAACGCCAACAAACTTTCTGTACCGAGTCCAAAACTCGTTCAGCAGCCTTTTGACTTCACCTTCATCCGCTTCATAGTTAGTCCAATTAGTGTAGTAGTCTCGAAGTGGCTCTTGGTGATCAATGCTGTGGCTATTTCCATGATAGCTTCCATTCATCAATTCAATATCCATTGCTTGAACTTGAAGCCAACCATCAGGGTGCAACGTTTCTTGAAGCTGATACAGCGCATTCATGATGAGAAAGTTCTTTTTAAATAACTCCTTCTCGGCTGCTGCATCTAATACAGGCATAAACCCAAGGTCGTTTAGATGAGCCGCCAGTGTGTGTACTTTCCATCCACTTGGTTTTCGCTTAAGCACTTCCATAATGGGCCAGAGCAAAGGGTTCTCCATATGGCTATGAAAGCTCGCTCTCACACCTTGATTATTCGACATAGTTGGCTCATTTGGGTTATTAAGTTGTTAGCTTGTTAGCTTGTTAGGCATGATGAATTGCCCTAGGTCAGTGGGCTGACTTCTCTTAATTGAAAGCGATTTTCTACGATTTGTCGAGCTTAATGGAACACCACATTCAATTGCTTGGCTCAAGAGCCCGTTATCCATCAAAATTACGCAGCTAAGGTGACCAGTAATTGGCTATGATTGGTTTAGCTCTTTGGAAAAACAAAAAAAGGCCAGCAATTTTGCTGACCTCTGATATCTATACCAATTTTAGCACAAGGAACTAGTTAATTAGATAACACCAAGCTCTCTTAGACGTTCCATTAGGTATTCATTTGCGGTGTACTTCTCAGACAGTACAACTTCCGGTTTTGGGTGAAGGAATAGTGGCAAAGAGATACGAGATTTCTCTTGGCGTTCACCTGATGGGTTAATTACACGGTGAGTTGTCGATGGGAAGTAACCACCTGATGCTTCTTGAAGCATGTCACCAATATTAATGATCATATTACCGAAGTCACATGGAACATCTAACCACTCGTCATTCTGAGCTTTAACTTGAAGGCCCGGCTCATTTGCTGCAGGAAGAACAGTCAGTAAGTTGATGTCTTCGTGAGCGGCTGCGCGGATAGCACCTGGCTCTTCATCGCCTTGCATTGGTGGGTAATGAAGAACGCGAAGCAGTGTTTGTTCGCTGCCATTAATCATTTCAGAAAGCGCGATTGAGAACTTCTCTTGTACTTCTTGAGGCGCATGTGCTTCAACCCAACCTAATAGTTCTTGAGCAAAAGCATTAGCACGTTGGTAGTAATCTAGAATCTGTTCTTTTAACTGTTCAGGAATCTGACCCCAAGGGTATACGTGAAAGTATTCTTTGATGTCTTTTACAGTGTGGCCCTTAGCAACTTCAGAAACTGAAGGTGGAAAATATCCATCTTGTGTTTCAACATTGAAGTGGAAGTTCTCTTTCTCTTCAGAAATGAAGAATTGGTACCAGTTCTCGTAAATTGACTCAACAAGCTCTTTTGGGATGGGGTGATTCTTAAGAACACCAAAACCCGTTTCACGTAGAGATCGAACAAATTGTTCTGCTGCGTCGTCAGCAAGGTAATCGACAGTTTCCAGTTTCATGACTTTTCTTTCTTGTTATGTAGTAATGCAATGATTTTAAGGATCGCTTTGTTGTAAATCAAACTTTTGTGAAACTCCGCCAACCGTTTGTCTAGATACTGGGCGATAACACTACTTTTCAACAAATCTAGTGATTAGAACGCAATTGAACACCGTTCATTATTGTGTAACTATACAAAAAACTTATAAAGGATCTGATGATGACAATTACGCCACTTGCTCAAAATAGACCTCTACTCTCACTAACTGCTGTCTATCTTGTTATCTTTCTCTTTTCAGCCTTTGCGCCATCTTCAAGAGCCGTTTGGATCGCTGAGATCGTCCCTGCTCTCGGTATTCTTATCGGGATATGGTGGCTATCCACCAAGATCACCTTTTCTAAGACAGCTTATGCTCTGATGTTTATCTGGCTTATTTTGCACACGATAGGCGCAAAATATACCTTCGCAGAAGTGCCATTTGAATGGTTCAATAACCTTATCGGCTCTGAGCGCAATAACTTTGACCGAGTAGCCCATTTCTCTATTGGTCTTTATGCCTATCCACTCGCAGAGTATTTGATTCGTAAGAAATTGGCTCAGCCGATACCAGCCTGTTTCTTTGCCCTATTTGCGATCATGAGTGTTGCAGCAGGTTATGAAATTATTGAGTGGTGGTATGCAGAGATTGCAGGTGGTGATGAAGGTATCGCGTTCCTTGGCTCACAAGGTGATATTTGGGATGCACAGAAAGACATGCTGTGTGATACAACGGGTGCCATTGTCTCGCTATTACTGTTGCAACTTCAAGGACGAGTTAGAGCTCATTAAGCGCTAACCTTTCTTCTGAATATAAAAAACAATGTGAAATGCCACACGCATGATGTGTTGCGGCATTTTTTTTCTGTACTACTTCATAGTTACCTTGCCCCCCACAAACTTGTAGGCAGGCGTACCTCGAACCAAGGTATCTCGCGCAAATTCAATTCCGCATTCAGGGCACACACAAGGGTCTTTTGTGAAATCTTCGACTATACGTTCCTTAAAACACTTTACGAGCGCCCCTTTGCCGCCTTTCCGATATTTAAAAAGTTGCGTTTTGCATTTCGCACAGAAAATCTGAACCGTTTTAGTCGGTTGTTTTTTGTTTGGTTTAGCCATAGAAGTTAATGATTGAACCCTTTATTTCTTAAGTTTAGGTGCGACAAGAACCAAGCTTATCCCAAGTAAGATAACAGTCGATGAGATAATAAATTGCATAGTAACAGGTTCAGATAACAACAAAACGCCACCAAGTGTCGCGATAACGGGAACAGAAAGCTGTGCAATGGATGCGACCACTGTATCCAGTTTTTTCACCACGTAATACCACAAACTATAACCCACACCAGAAGCCACTGAGCCCGACAATATTGCGTAAATCAAGCCTTGTTCTGTGATGGATATTTGCGATGCCACATTAGGGATGACAAGTAACAGGCTTACTAACACAAGGATCACTAACGAGCTAAATGCAAAGTTGCAAGTAGTGGATTGCAACGCGTTCGTGGATTTCTTACCCGCAAGTGTATAAATTCCCCAACCTACTCCAGCCAGAGCCATCAATATGATGGAGGTTATATCGGGCGAACTTGTCGAATCCGTCGGCATGAGTAAGTAAACGAGCCCAGAAACTGACAACAAACAACCACACCACTCTAACAATGACATTCTATTGCCAGCTAACAGGTGTGCGGCAATCATCGTAAATTGAACCGCGACAAACAGAACCAAAGCACCGAGACCTGCACCAAGCTCTAAGTAAGCAAACGAGAAACCAAACATATAAACGAGGAGTGACAATATTGATGTGAATTGAAACGGTAATTTGAGCTTTGTCTCTACCGACTTGTCGTTGTTTACTAACTCCTCTCTAGACTTAGAGTGGGAAGACAAAGTTAATAAAATCAGAAGTGTAAGGGCACCCGATATGATACGAACGATCGAGAAACTCAAAGGATCAATGGTTTGATCCATCAAAGCCCAACGACACAACACTGAATTGGCAGCAAACGCCACCAGCGTTATAAATGTGATCATCACCGTTTGCATCGTGTTGTCCTAATCAAGTTATCTCTGGTCTTAGTCAACGTCCGGTTTTACCCAAACTTGGCTAAAGTCGAACCAACCGAGTGCATTACACTTTGCGTTCTGCAGCGTACCGCATTGATCTTTGTTAACGCCTAACCAACAGTGGAACATTGGAATCAATTGATTGCTTTGCACCAATTGTTTACCTAACTGTCTTGCTGGGAATTGCTCGAATTCGCCCGAGCGCCAACGATCGATCATGTGACACCATTGATCGAAGTCTTCTGCCGGGCTAGATTCATCGAGAAAGCTGTAATCCATCAACCAGCCCGCTAACGCGTCATCTCTATTGTTAGCGATACCCATTGGATTAATCCAAATATCGACATTATCGGCGTGTGGAGGATCGGTTTCGTAACCATAAAGTTCAACGTCGACGTCATATTGCTTCAACACTGTAACAATAGCCTTCGCAAGTGTTGGAAACATTGGGTGTTGGCATTGGTAAGCCAATCTAATGGTTGGTTTCGCATTCGCTGGTGGACAAACCGGCGTGTTCAACTTGATGTCATACCAACCGGGCTTTATCCCATAAGCGTGTAACACTCCCAAATCGATAACAGTTTCTTTCGGAATGTGTACAAACAGATCGGCCGCATTCAAAGTATTAGATAAAAATTGCGCCCATGCAGGATCTTGTGCGATGCCCTTTTTCCGATTCAACAGTAGATAGGTACAGCCGGGATCAAGTTCGACTTCGTCGCTATCGCCGCGATCCGCCATTACAGGCTTAGAAAGACTTGGGTAAACCATTGAAGAGTAAGCCTCATCAACAACCCAAACCTCAACACGATCAATCAATGGCCTAAAACCAAAATATCCGTTAAAAGCCGTTAGCACGAGTTGCTTCTCATCGTTCTTTTCAATGCGATAAGGGCCAGTACCAATCGGTCGAATATCGTAGTCTTCACCACGTAAAATCATCGGTAAGGTGACTTTGGCAACAGATTCAGTCAGAGCGAGTGGGAAGTGTTTATCTGGTCGCGTTAAAAAGACATCAACCACACAGTTTGCCGGAGAAGAGACGTCTTTTATATGTGAGAACATATTGAGAGGTTCGAGTGCTAGCAGCGTATCCACAACATGATTAGTTAACAAAGGCTCTCCGTTATGAAAACGGACTCCGGGTCTCAAGAAGAATCGCCATTGATAATCGCTGATTTTTTGCCATGAATGAGCAAGATCGGGCTGTAATTGATCGTTCTCATCCAAACGTGTTAACCCACTGAATACCTGACAGGTAATATGCTGCTCAGATCGTCGCATCGACTTTGTCGGGTTAAGCATAGAAAGCGGTCGGTAATAAGGCAAACGAATAACCTGCTCACCTTCCTGGTATTGCACACCCAAGTAATTTTGAATAACTTGAGTCAGCTTGGCTGCATTGTGATCAAGCACTGACAGCGCTTGTCCAATTTTACCTTCTTGTAAGTAGCGTCTTGCTAAGTTTTCACTGACATCGCAACGATTCTGCTTAAAAATAAGTTGAGATAACTTGCCTCGCCCAGCCGCAGGTAACCACTCAACCCATCCTTCTTCTTCAAGCTTATTGAGTACCATCCGGGCATTACGACGGGTACAACAAAGTACATCCGTGATGTCGTCGAGCTGAACATCAGAATCTTTACCATCGAAGTATTCAAACAGGGTTTCAAATTGAACGCGAAGTCTTGGGCTGCTCATAAAGAGGAAAACTTATTCAAAGGATATTGAATTCAGTTTCCCTATTTTAAGACTTAAAATCAATCTTACTGATGTGATTTTCTTGCGATTTATTAGGTATGGTGTCCTAAGATTTGATTCAAATAGAAGGTCTAAGTACTTTTGCAATATACGATTACATCACATCGCAGCCGATTTCATTGGCAATATCTCGAAGCTGCTGTTCGTTGTCTAATTTAATCGACCACTTGCATTCAGAACCATTGGCTGAAATGACATTTGCCCCTTTTCCTATCAGTTGGATTGCATCAACTTGAGCTTGTAGCGTTACTCTGTGCTCACCATCCAAACGAACGACAATCTCATGTGCGGTTGCGATGATTTTCCCACTTTTAAACGTTATGACCATAGATTTCTCGGACTATTTTTAAATACAGATTACTTCTTATAAATACAAACACAGCTAACTAATGCTTAGCCTATTATCGCTTATGTTTCTTCACGGCAATAGTTAAACGACTTGTACAGACTAAGCGTTGACGCTCATCAGTGATGTTTATCTGCCATACTTGGGTAGACACACCCAAGTGTATAGGCTCAGCAGTACCGACAACATGGCCTTCGCGCATTGATCTAACGTGGTTTGCGTTGATATCTAGCCCAACGCAATAGTAGCCTTCTGGAACGCAAAAATTAGCAGCCAATGAGCCAAGCGTTTCTGCTAACACAACCGATGCGCCGCCATGGAGCATACCTAAAGGTTGGTGGGTAAAATGACAAACCGGCATGGTTGCCACCAAAGAGTTGTCGTTCACCTCGGTGTATACAATATTGAGGTGTTCAATTAAGGTATTTTTTGAGGTCGCGTTGAAGATCTCTAGGTCAACGGGCTTTTTCCAAATACTCATGTAGGTTCCTTAATTATTGGCTTTGTTATCGCGTGTGCAGTTTTATTATCGCTAATAGGTTGATAAAACCAATAACGTTAGCATTACTGCTGGGATTATTACCGAAATAGTTATCTTACTGCTACTAGCTATTACACAAGTTGATGTTAACATGCATAAAAACCGAATACACAGAGGATATTGTATGACGTCATGGATGAAGTTTGCCTCGCTTCTTACACTCGCTGGGCTAAGTGCATGCAGCGCTTCCCCAACAGGCAGAAACCAATTACTGCTTTTTTCAGATAAAGATATGTCTCAGCTTGGAGCACAGTCTTTTGAACAAATGAAGAAAGAACAACCCATCAGCAAAGATGCAAAAACGAACGCTTATGTACAGTGCGTTGCAAACAGCATCACGCAATACATTCCTAAACAAGGTTTTAGTGAATGGGAAGTTGTTGTCTTCGACAGTGACCAAGTAAACGCATTCGCCCTACCAGGCGGAAAAATTGGCGTATATACCGGGTTGCTTAAGGTAGCGGTTAATCAAGACCAACTCGCAACAGTTATCGGACACGAAGTGGCGCACGTTTTAGCTGACCACAGTAACGAACGCCTATCTCAGTCTCAAATCGCTAACACTGGTTTATCGGTTACTAGCATCGCATTAGGCGCATCAGAATACAGCCAATATCAAGGTATGACGATGGCTGCTTTAGGTTTAGGCGTTCAGTACGGCGTTATTCTACCGTATGGGCGAACTCAAGAGTCTGAAGCCGATGTTGTTGGCCTAGAGTATATGGCTAGAGCTGGATTCGATCCTAACCAAAGTGTCGACCTATGGCAAAACATGGCGAAGGCATCGGGTGGTAATCAGCCCCCAGAACTGCTTTCTACACACCCTTCGCACAGTACGCGTATCAAAGATCTGCAAGCGACGATCAAAACGCTTCCCCAATCGGGTTCTCCAAGACCAAATTGCAAAGCGTAATTTTACATTTGTCTAGACGCTAAACTTCGAATACAAAAATGCCCTATCCATATTGGCTAGGGCATTTTTTGTTTTGATTCTTGTTAAGTACCAAGAATTTGCAATGGTAGGCTTAATAGCTGATCACCAGTAGATGCAAAATACCAGATAACACCAATCAAACTACTCACTAAACCCACATACCAAACAAACGACACGACTTGACCGTATTTGTCTAATGGCAACAAGTGACTGTGGTGACGCCCTTTCCATTCGAACAGTATTTCCACACTACCCATAATCAATAAGAAACCAAACAAGGTCAGATTCAACTGATAACTCAGTACCACACCAGCAACAGCGGCTGCGATACACAATACAATACCAAGCACGCTGTTCATTGAGAAACTGATACTTTTCAGTACATGTCCGCCATCGAGAGGCAGAATTGGCAATAGATTAAACAAGTTCAATAGCGCGTTGAATACCGCAAGCCCAGCAAAGAACATCTCGCCAGTGATCCAGTACAACACCATAAACACCAAAGACAATATCAATCCGAACAATGGCCCCATGATTGAGATAACTACATCTTGCCAGCGCGTATTGATCTTCTCATCGGATAACGCTAAACCACCAAGGAATGGTATCAAATAGATGCCTTTGGTCTTCATACCAAAGTATTTCATCGCTCTAATATGGCCGTATTCATGGAACATAAGGCAAGCGATTAGAGCTAAAGCAAATTGAATTGAAAACAGCCATGAATACGCAGCCAAGCTCGCTGAGGCAAGTACGACTTTGATTAGCTTGGCACTTTTTAATGCTTTCATACCAAGCGACACTAATCCAATTAAGCTAAAACGCTTCTCAGGTTTAGGTGCTACAACGGGAGTTTGTTGCTCGATGTCTTTAGTGTCGCGGTTACCTTCGGCAATCGTTTGACCATTGACGGAGGCTTTGTAGTACATCTCAAATGGCTGCCATTGAACTGACGCTTTGACGTGACACTGCAACGTATCTTCGCCAGATTGCAACATGAATGAGTGAGTTCGAGCATTATCTTGCTCAGAGGTCGCATCCAGTTGAGACACAAGTGTATTATCCCAGAACAGCTGTTGCCAACCAGCCATTGAACCTTCTAAACGAAGCGGTTTTCCAAGAAACTCTATCGCGAGTAATTCCAAACTTAAATTCCAATTTAATGCCATCGTAAATGAAACCGTATTATGCCGATTTAGCGATTAACGGTAAACACAAACGAAGTTGTTACATATTTAAGCAATTGAACACTATTTATTCCGACAATGCGCATAAACATTCTGGTCACACCTCCAACCACGAATAAACCATTGATTGTATGCATATTATAAATGTTAAAGTCCCGCCCCTTAAAATTATAACTTCACAAAATGATAACTCATTCTTTGACTTTACATGAAACATGAATTTAACATGTCATTTACATTGGAGCATCACTAATAAGAATGCTCAGTGTGTTTTCAACAATAAGAATGAGATTTGATGCCCTAGGAGGGTCAAGGATGAAAACAATACAACGCTCTCTCGTTTCGCTTTCTGTACTATTTGCATGTAATTCACTTGCGGCTGGTTTCCAAGTTGCTGAGCACTCAGCCTCAGGCCTTGGACGCGCATTCTCAGGTGAAGGTGCAGTTGCCGATAACGCGAGTGTACTTGCGAGAAACCCCGCTGCAATGACCCTATTTGATACAGCCCAATTTTCAGGCGCGGTTTCTGTCGTTGATCCAGAAGTAGACATTACTCAAAACAATGTTCCAGGTTCTGGCGGGCAAAGTCAGACATCTAAAGACGTCGCTCCCCTTCAGATTGTACCTGGTGCTTACTACATTAGCCCAATCAATGAGCAATGGGCTTGGGGCATTGGTATGTTTTCCAACTACGGTGTTGCTACCGATTACCCAGATGATATCTACGCAGGTGATCTAGCTGGTGATACATCACTAATGTCTGTCAATTTAAACCCAAACGTAGCGTATAGAATCGACGACCAATTCAGCATCGGCGCTGGCGTAAACCTTGTTTACGCAGAAGCTGAACTCAACCGACACCAAGGTGCTATTTCAAATGTTACTGGAGATCCTTCGTCGACGAAGTTAATCAGTATGACTGGCGAAACATTCGCATTTGGTTGGAATGTGGGTGGCTTATATGAATTGAATGAAAACAATCGATTTTCTATCGCTTATCGTTCGGAAGTTGACCTTGATTTTGACGATGGTGATTTCAAAGATTACACCGGTGGAATCGTACAAGGTAGCGCAACTGCAACGACTGGCCGCTTAAAAATTACCTTACCTTCAATTATTGAAATATCGGCTTTCCACCAACTGACCGATCAGTGGGCTATCCACTACGGTTGGCAACAAACGGGTTGGAGCAGTTTTAAAGAACTTAAAGCGACCAGTCCAGATTGTAAAGATGGTGTGTGTTTTAAAAAGACAGAACACTACGAAGATAACAACCGCTACTCGTTGGGTGCAACTTATCAGTTGAATCAAGAGTGGACACTAAGGGCGGGTCTTGCCTATGACGAGCAAGCTGGTCAAGCAACGTTAAGTATCCCAGATAGCGATCGTTACTGGTACAGCACTGGCTTGACTTACCAGTACAGCCCAGATCTTTCTATTGATGCTGGCTTTGCACTTGTACAAAGTAAAGATGGTGATTTCACGGAAACTAACGAACTGGGTCAAAAGCTTGAATTTTCAGGCGATGCAGTCGCTTACCTGTCAGCAATTCAACTGAACTACACCTTTAACTAAACGGAATTAAAACATGAAAAAGTTATTTAGTGTTTCGCTGCTTGCTTCGGCGATGTTTCTTGCCGGTTGTGGTGATGACTCTTCGAGCTCAGGTGCCTCAACCGCCGTTAAATATGAGCAGTACATTCAAGATTCACTGGCTCGCACGACGAGTATTAAGTTTCATCTAAGTGGTGCTAACAAAGCGGTTCCACTGCCAAGCTTTGCTTTGATGGACACGACGGATGGCACTCTCGGGCTACCAACGGGTGGCAAAGATTCGTTAACGAATCCAATTGCGGCAATGAACACCATGGATGGCTGGTCTACTTCGATGCCAATCATTATGAATTTCGAAGGTACCGGTCTTGCCGACGGTGTCGCGACTGGCGGCGTTTACATTCTAAAACTTAGCAGGTCACTCACATCCACAACACCACCAACGGTTACAGGCGTGTTGACTCTAGGTACGCACTTTAATGTGTTATCTAGCGCAGCAACGGATGCCTTTACTATTGTATTTAAAGATTCACTCGATGCTTCAAGCGAATATGTGTTGGCACTGTCGAATGAACTGGCCGATGTTAATGGCGACCCGGTAGGTATGTCGTCAAGCTACGCGGCTCTGAAATCAAGTTCAGTAACGTATACTGACGGCAGCTTAGCTCAAGCTCAGAAAGTAACTCAGGGTGTAGAACAAATCTTTGCAGGGGCGAATGCCGCCGGCAAGGTTAGCCTTGATACCAAAGACATCATTTATTCGACGTGGTTTACCACCGAATCGGTTGGCGCCTCGCTTTTCGCAACAAAAGCAGCAACAGCGACTGGGTTGGCTTCTGCGAACCTAAATGGTGTATGGAAAGGCAGTGCAAACCCTAATTCGGTTGACCTAAAAGCCGCTTACACTATGTCGTTTCTTCCTGCAGTAACATTCAAAACAGCATTAGCAAATGACACTGATTTTGATAAATACATTGGTGGCGGCGACTCGACTAAGATTGCTAAAGCCAAATTTGCTATTGGGCGATGTACGATGCATCAAGTGCAGATGTCAATGTAAGTCAAGGGTCGGTTAAGTTACCTCACTACTTAGAAACAAGCAGCAGCAAATGGAATACTCAGCCGTTTGAATCCGCTATGCCTAGCCTAGCTAAGGTTTCAAATGCTCTAAGTAATAGTGCAGAAAAGGCGAACATGGCCGCTCAACTTATTGCTGCTGGTATTGATGCAAGTATATTAGCGACGAGTCAAACAGAGCAGCTTAAACTCATTGGTTTAAACCTGACTCTTAAAGATGGTTCAGCACTTGATAGCGAGCGAGTCATCACCAAATACTCACCTGTTCCTCAAGTTAAATCATTAGAAGACGTCGAACTCTTACTGTTTACGCCAAATGGTTCTGATCCTACTAATGTTGTGATCTACCAACACGGTATCACCTCAGCGAAAGAAAACGCTTATGCTTTCGCTTACAACCTTGCAAAAGCAGGTGTAGCAGTATTGGCGATTGACTTACCGCTCCACGGTACACGCAGTTTAGATGATACTCGTTCGGCAAACGCTGACGTGTTAGCTTATCTGAACTTGGCGAACTTACCCGTCGCTCGCGATAACGTGCGTCAAAGTGCGCTTGATGTTATGGGCTTACGAGCATCGTTAGCCGTTTCATTGAAGGCGGGTCTACTAGCAACTTCCCCATTAAAGGGGTTTAACTTAGCTACTGGCTCACAAGTTAAATTCTTAGGTCATTCGCTAGGCGGTATTGTTGGAACGACTGCAGTTGCAGCATCCAACCGCACTCTTGGTAGTGTCGCTGCTGATTCACTGTACTCATTTAGTGCAGCAGCAATTGAAAACTCAGGGGGACAAATATCTAACCTTCTGCTTGGTTCTACAGAGTTTGGCCCTCAAGTTAAGCACAGCGTTGCATTGAGCGCTTCAACTGAGTACGCAGGCTTCGCAACCGCTAACTGTGGAAGTCTTACTAGCAAACAGTGCTACACAACGTTTGAAGCAAACGCGACCGCTGCGCAAAAAGCTACCATGACGGCCGCTTTTCAGCAGTTCGCTTATGCTGCACAAACTGTGTTGGATACTGTGGATCCGTTTACCAATGCTTCTTACCTAGTTGCTTCTGGTTCACCTCTTTTGCCTATTTATATGGCTCAAGTGCAAGGTGACGATACAGTACCAAACTCTGTCGCAAACGCTCCGTTCGCGGGAACGACACCGTTAGCAACTAAGTTAGGCCTCAAGGTGGTTGATTCGAGTAACACAAGCCCTGATGGTGCGAAGGACTTTGTTAAGTTCAGTGATGTTGCTGCGCACAGTACGTTTGTAGTTCCGCAAGATAAGACGACACCGACACCTTTGGATGCAGGTCATCATGTCAGTATGCAGGCACAAGCTGTAGATTTCCTAATTGACAACGCGCTAACTTCAGCATCAATAACAGGTTCCTTCTTAGAATAAAAAACGTTGCTACTAAACAAATGCCAGCCTAACCGCTGGCATTTTTGTTTCTGCGGCCAATCAACCTTCTCTAGCTAACCGTTTGCATACAACGTTAAAACACAAATGGTTGATCTCGGCTAAAATTAATCAAGACAGAATACCGTACGACCTCTTTCTTTATTGTAAATAAAGTGGATAATAGCCCCGTAATTAATACCTAATAAATGTGAGTCCATTATGTCTTCTGAAGCTACTATGCTAGAACGCTGCCAATCTAAATGTGAACTATGTGGTTCTGATTCTTCTCTTACTGCGTACGCAGTACCGCCACACAGCCACGTAACAGTGGATCACGGCATCATGGTATGTGACAAATGCCTTGGTGAGATTGACGAGCCTAAAGATATCAACCACTGGCGCTGCCTAAGCGACAGCATGTGGAGTCAAGAGGCACCAGTTCAAGTAACGGCATGGCGTCAACTTACTCGTCTGAACACTGAAAGCTGGGCTCAAGACGCACTAGACATGATGTACCTTGAAGAAGAAACATCAGTTTGGGCACAAATCGGCATGTCTGCTGATGATAAGCCTCTTGATGTGAACGGCGTTGAGCTTAAAAAAGGTGACGACGTAACAGTAATCAAAGACCTGCCAATCAAAGGCACTAACCAAGTGATTAAGCAAGGTACTGTTATCCGTGGCATCAGCGTTGGTGACGATCCTAAGCTTGTTTCTGGTAAAACAAATGGCGGTCAATCAATGTACGTAATCGCTGAGTTCTGCCGTAAGAAGTAATGACTTTTTACTCGTAGAATTAAGAAAGGCGCTCAATTGAGCGCCTTTCTTGTATCTATAATCTAACCATTCTTAATTTAGTTATTTCTCAACCAAACGTCTTGGTTTTTAGGTGCTTTCTTCTTTTTCTTCTTGCCTGTACCAGTCGGTGGAGCAACGGGTTTTAACGCAGCAACAAGTGCAGCGGTTGCTTCTTCATCCACTTCAAAGCCTTCGATTTGCTCACGCTCAAGACGAATTTTGTTCTTCTTCTCGATGATTGTGAAGTGATGGTAGTCTTCGTGGTCGATCAAAGATAATGCTAAACCAACCTCACCTGCACGACCGCTTCGGCCAATACGGTGCATGTAGTCTGATGGACTACGTGGTAAATCAAAGTTGATAACTACAGGAAGCTTTTCAATATCCAGACCACGAGCTGCGATGTCTGTCGCGATCAGAACGTCAATCTCGCCAGATTTAAAATCTTCTAGGATACGAGTACGTGAACCCTGACCTTTATCACCGTGGAATACTTCCGCAATGATACCGCGCTTGTATAGCTTATCAGCCAAATGCTCACAGCTGTTTTTCGCATTCACAAAGATCAGAGCTTGTCGCCATTCGTGTTGTTGAATCAGGTGCGCTAACAAAGCTGTCTTACGGCCTTTTTCGACTTCAAATACACGTTGAACCAGTGTGCTTGCATTAGCACTTTGAAGTTGGACTTCAATTGGGTCGTTCAGTAATTCGTGAGTCAGCGTTTTAACTTGCTCAGGGAAAGTCGCAGAGAACAACAAGGTTTGCTTCTTGCTCGGCAATAGCTTCAAGATCGCGTCGAGCTCTTCGGTAAAGCCAAGGCTCAACATACGGTCTGCTTCATCAAGCACTAACGTTTTTACTTTATCGAGTTTGATAGCGTTGCTGGAGATTAGATCAAGCAAACGACCCGGCGTTGCCACCAAGATGTCTGTGCCGCCACGTAACGCTTGCATCTGAGTGTTCACCGATACACCACCGAATACACAAACAGTTTTGATTGCACCGTTGAAATGTACTGCGTAAGACTTAACGCTATCGGCAACTTGCTTAGCAAGCTCACGTGTAGGAACCAAGATAAGGCCAGAAACATAGTTACCTTTGCCTGAACGACGGTCCAGAGGTGCATCTTCATGGATTTGTTGTAACAGTGGAAGTGCAAAGGCTGCGGTTTTACCTGAACCTGTATTTGCGCCTGCAATTAGGTCGCGTCCTGCTAACACACTTGGAATAACTTGCGCTTGGATAGGCGTTGGCTGTTGGTATTCAAGCTCGGTAAGACGAGCCATCAAAGGAGAGATTAAGCCAAGATCAGAGAAGTTGGTTGGTGTTGTGGTGTTAGTCATTAATTGCAGGAACTCAAAGCTAAAATAATAGCGCGCTATATTAACGTATTTCAGCAGTATTACGTAACTAAATCGCCCCTTTCTCTCGTGTTTTAGCAATGAGCCCCCACTACAACACATCTAGTATCAAGTTATCGCAAGTTTAATTCAGCCATCCTGCTACCGTTTGTTCCGGTGTATACGAGTTAGGTTCGGTTAACCACACGGCTACTGCGTCTGGTGTGGCGACTAAAGGAGAGAAATCGATGTTGAATTGCCATTCAGACTCACCACGTCGATAGCCGTCGTAAACCACGACAAAATCGTGCTCAAGTTTCTTACCTCTGTTCTCGCCCGCTTTAACGCTGGTGACTTCGTTCATCGCCAACAAGGCAATATGAGCGACATAATCACCTTTGCCTTCGTATTGCACGCTGAACGTATCGCCTTTATGGTTCACTGTTAATTTAGGATTAATTTGTTGTTGGGGCGATGGCAAGGTTCTGTCTAGCCAATTAAAGTAACCACGCCACTCTTTTCCATCGACGATAAAGCCCGGGGTATAAACACCACTTGTTACCCCATAAGCTTTGTACAAGTGTTGCTTCTGACTGAATGCCTTGCTCGCGAACTTATCTCCCCACCCTAGGTAGTCCCAGTAATCGACGTGATAAGCGAGCGGAATGACTTGTGTCCAAAGATTAGGGTGGTCTTCAAAAGTACTAAGGTAGGCATCAGCAGGCGGACAACTTGAACAACCTTCAGAGGTGAACAGTTCGATAACCTGCGCAGGTTGACCTTCATTACTCCAGGTTTGTGCATTCGACACAGAAGAGTAAAAGCCGATCGGTAAGGCAAGTAAACATAGTTTAATCAATGGTGAGTTGTGGCTGGCGTGTGACATACCGTGATCCTTGTACGAAGCGAATTTACTGGCGCTCAAATACAGACCGTTATGCCTAAATATTTCTTTCAGGTGATGAGTTTCTTTCAGGTGCTTATTTTGCGAAGAGATAGAGTTTATTGCAGATACAAAAACGCCAGCTTCAGAAGCTGGCGTTTTCTTAAAATTCTATATTTTTACATGTTAACGCAGAGATTAACGGTTAATACCGATATCGCGTTGCATGTGACCTGATAGGTCGCTTGAGTAGTAACTACGTGGAGAGTTGTCTACAAAAAGAATATCGAAAATGTGTGCAATCAATCCTTTGAAGTTAACCGAGTAGGTCTTCTTATCCATAGAGTTAGGAACAGCGATAGTATTCATTTGCATTGCTTGAGCCATGATTGCCTCTCTATAAATTTGTTTAAGTGGTTCGTTCTGATGACAAGAATAATAGGTGATTTTTTACACGTTAAAAAATGACTAAATTTGGACTTTCAGATTAGTTTTCCTAATAAAACAAACCATTAACAACGCATGGAAATACATATTCATAAATGGTGACTATAAATTCACAATAGCGTTAAAATCATGCATTTAGTACAAATACCCTTCAAATCATAGTGGCCAATGTCACAGGAAATTTACATAAATAAATTTACAACTTCATCGGCCACGTACCGATTACAAACTTTTCGATAAGTTATATTTGTTTCTAATTCACTTGTTCAATGTCTGGCTTCTTCGCATAAATCGACGCTATAACCGCAATCGTCATAGTAGAAATCAGCACCGCTAACGACCAATACGTTGGGATAGCCCATTCGCTGTCGACCAGTAGCATTTTCACACCAATGAAGACCATGATGAACGCCAATGCTGGCTTCAAGTAGATGAACTTATCCATCATGCCTTGCAGAACAAAGTACAAAGAACGAAGGCCAAGCAATGCAAATACGTTTGCAGCCAGTACTAAGAATGGCTCTTGTGTCACCGCAAAGATCGCAGGAATAGAATCCAGTGCAAACATCACATCCATAACTGCAATCGCACCGATCACCAACATCATTGGAGTGAATGCCCATTTAGCACCCTGTTTAACCATTAATGCAGGGCCATGGAAATCTTCGGTTACCGGCATCACTTTACGAAGCAGCTTTTCAGGCAGTGTATTCACACTCTCCTCTTCGCCCTTGTCTAATGCCAGCTTAATACCTGTACCAATCAAGAACGCAGCGAACACGTAAAGTACCCAGTGGTATTCCGCCAATAGCTGTGCGCCTAGTGCGATCATAATTGCACGAAGTACCAATGCACCAATTACGCCCCAAAGAAGCGCACGTGGTCTTAGATGCTCAGGAACTTGGTATTGAGCAAAGATCATCGCGAAAACAAATAGGTTGTCTACACTGAGTGATTTTTCTAGCAAGTAACCCGTAATGAATGACACGGTTGCTTTTTGCGCTGTGTAGTCACTATTTGGTGCATAAATGTCCCAGAATAAGTAAATAGAACCAGCAAACAAAAATGCAAGTACAAACCAAAAAACGCTCCAGATTGCCGCTTTTTTAATTGTGACGTTCCCACCACGAGTCTGATAGATATCAATAGAGACGAGAATCACTGTTAGCAGGAAAAAACCCGCATAAGTCGTCATGATTGGCGATGAAAAAAAG
Source organism: Vibrio sp. 1F253 (assembly GCF_041439295.1). Lineage (NCBI taxonomy): Bacteria > Pseudomonadati > Pseudomonadota > Gammaproteobacteria > Vibrionales > Vibrionaceae > Vibrio > Vibrio sp. 1F253. The sequence goes on from NZ_JBGONU010000017.1 coordinate 49,192, forward strand.
GATTCACTATTTGTAGATAATAGAGATTGAGTTGAGTTCATTATTCCTCCGGGCGGAAGAACTTTACAAAGACCTTCCGCAAACAAAACATATCAAGTTCCACGACGGATCTTGATTGTGATTGCGTTGGTCTCGTTGAAGTGAAATATGGGATTTCACCTTTACATACCGGATAGGCTCTTAGCCTAACGAGATGACGACATGTAAACTTGCGCTAACTACTCCCCAAACGCGTGGATAATATTCCCCTATTTGTGTTTCGTCTATTAAAATTTGCACTAGAAATACAAAAAAGGAGCAAATACTCCTTTCTTATTGATGCCACCCTGTCAAATAGACACTCGAATTGATTCTAAGAATAAATCCGCTAACCAAATTCACGATGGCACTGCGTAATGACGCTGCAAAACGATCAGGTAATAATTCTGCGCAAATTACAATCTTGCGTAAATTACAATCCTGCCGTCGGTATCAAATACACTAACGCAGACCAAACCGATACCCAACCAACCACCGCTACTGCATCTAACCAATCTTTCTTATCCATGCTTATCTCCACAAGAAGGCGACCTGCAGGAATAAAGCATAAACAATGCCAAATTTATAAATAGACGAAACTAATAACACCAATCAAAAGCATTACTTGTACCTATCTAAAACACTCCAAACAATTCAACGGCTCGTTGTGTTGCAGTGACTCTGGGTGGTCTTGTAGAAACTCGATGAAACAGTCTGCCATTGAGTCGGTCGTGACCATGCCATCACCTATCATATCCAAGACGGCGTTATAGCCCTCTTTTCCTTTCATGGTATAGGCTGACGACGCGCCACGGTAAAGACGGTTGCGAGAAACAGTATGCCACCCCAATTCATCAGAGTGGATTTCTAGATGATGAATCCTGTGTCCCAAAGGCGCTTCTTTGTGGTAACAAAACCTCAGGTTATGCGTATAAGGAAAGCTGCCTGAACCTGTCCCTACAACGCCATTATCCAATGCATTGTTGATTGCACCTTCAAGCATGCCTGCAATCGTTTCACCTTTTACTTCATACACACCAATGGGTACGGCAAACGGTAGTAGTTTTCCGGCAATATCGGCAACAGAGACATCGCCGCTATTCAGTGAATTTCTAACACCACCTGCGTTGTGAATGGCAAATTCAACCTGATGCCCTTTTTTGTTCATTAGGTAGTGAAATGATTGAGCAACCAAGGGCGCGAGTTGGCTCGGGCCTTTCTCGTCCGGGATGCGTATGTGGCGCAGTTTTGTATCGGCATGAGCAATAACTTGTTGCTGAAGCTTTCGTACTCGCGGCTGGTATTTATCCGTCAGAATGCTCTGCAGCTCAGGATCTTTCTTACACACTGCAATATTGGGGTGGTTGTTCAAAAACTCACACGCCATATTATGAGCGTCGTCTTGCCCGACTTCACTTAGCTTTGCATCTATAAACAATCGACGGCCTAACAGCAGTTCGTTCTTACCGTTGAAGTGAGTCACTTTGCCTTCAGCATCGAACTCGATTTCGCAGTGTCCTAGGCTCATGGCGTGGAAACCCGCTTGCACAACATAGGTGTCACCGACTTTCACACCGTAGTCATCGTCTTTGACTAAGCCGATATCAGAGAAGTCGCCCTGCAAGCGGTGGCTGTGCCCTCCCACAATGACACCAATACCTGTTACGTTGGCTGCTAACTCTAAATCCGCTTCGTAACCAAGATGACTAAGTAACACAATCTTGTTGATGCCAGCTTTATGAATCTGCTCAATGGTCGCTTTTGCGGTTTCTAAAGCATTTTCAAATGGTGTATCGATATCTGGATTAGCAATGCCTGCCATCTTATCGATGCTTAAGCCGAATATTGCAACCTTCTCGCAATCAAACTCTTTCGTTATAAAAGAAGCACTTCGCGTTTCAGTCAGATAAGGCTTAACAATTTCGTTGTCCGCTAAGGTATGAGTTTTATTGATATCCTCATTCGATAGGTTCCAGTTACCGGCCAACAGTGGGAATTTGATTCTTTTAGCGAAAATCGCAACGGGCTCATTACCCATGTCTAGCTCGTGATTGCCGAGCGTCATGGCATCTATATTAAGGGCGTTCAACAAATCGGCGTTTGCTTTTCCCTTGAATAAAGAAAAGTACAAAGTGCCCTGGAAGCAGTCACCAGCATGCAGGAACAGGGTTCCAACCTTCTGACGCTGGGCATCTTGTTCTATTTGTTTGAAGCGTGTTGAAATTCGAGCAAAACCACCAGCACTCACATAAGGTTCAATGATGTGGTTGTTCATTTTAAGTGATAGCTGTAACGAGGTTGGTTCAAAGTATGAGTGGGTGTCGTTGATGTGTGCCAACACTATTTTTGTCGGCTTATTCTTTTTAGTCATATTTTCTTCTCTCTTTGTCCCTTCATACTAGGTCGAGAATCATGACAGAATCGTGAATTTTATGAAACTGCACTGCAAAAAAATACTCGAGATAGATCGAAAATCTCATTTTGCACCGTATAAATAAACAACGGGTTTTGTGACAGGTGAGCATACCAGATTTGTGTTTTTCGATTATGATTAAAGATATCTGTTAGCTTTCAAACAATTAGCAGAGCCTTCCGTTAGGAGTAAGCCTATGCAACTAGAAAGAATCGAGATTTCTGGCTTTCGAGGTATTAAGCGCATGTCTCTTGCGTTTGATGAGCTAACCACGCTTATTGGTGAAAATACTTGGGGTAAGTCTTCATTATTGGATGCCCTTTCCGTCGTTCTCCCTTCAGACGGAGTTCCATATCACTTCGAAATGACCGATTTCCATGTCGATTACTCAGTTTCACATCCACAGTCTCAACACCTTCAAATTGTTCTCGCGTTAAAAGCCAACGATAAAAGTGAGCTAAATGCAGGACGTTATCGCAAACTCAAGCCGGTGTGGGTTCAAGACGAGTTTGGTGTTTTTCGTATCTATTATCGAATCAGTGCCACGTTAGAACAGTATGAAACGACAACACACTATGCATTTTTGGGGTTGGACGGAAACCCTCTCAAGCTTCATCACTCAGAAAAGCTCGCTCAAGAATTAATGACGTTACACCCTGTAATTCGTTTAAGAGATGCAAGACACTTCGATCGCCCTTTCAACGGCAACTCACTTAACCACAATGCTCATCTACCGGGTAATGTTCACACTAACACCGTTCATGCTAGTAACGGGCACGCTAATAATGTGAGTGGAAATGGTAACGGCCAGAGTCAAACAACCAATGGTAATGGCAGCAATGGAAACGGAAATGGGCGTCAGGCAAGGATAGAAAAACGCATCGACAACACCTGCCGTCGCCTTATGGCGATACCCGGACATGTTAATAAAGGTGAAATGCGCAGTAGTCTTGAGTCGATGCAAAGCTTAATAGAACACTACTTCTCATTTAAGAGTGTCTCACGTAAAAATCCGAGAAAACCGCGTGATGGGTTACTTTACTCAGCTGGTGCGAACGACAAGAGCATTCATCAATTGGTCGAAGAGACCAAAAACAAACAAACTCGCTTATTATTCATGGGGTTACTTAATGCCTATTTGCAAGCAAAAGGGCCAAATGACTTAAGAAGATGTGCTCGCCCTCTTTTGATCCTTGAAGATCCAGAAGGTCGATTGCACCCAACGCACTTGGCAAGGGCTTGGAGCTTGATGCAAAAGCTGCCCATGCAAAAAATCCTGACCACCAACAGTGGCGATCTACTTGCTGCTGTGCCGCTTCAATCGATTCGTCGTTTGGTACGTCAGTCAGATAAAACCATAGCCAACCAGCTCAATGTGAACCACTTCAGCAAAGATGAACTTCGTCGAATTGGTTTTCATATTCGTTTTCACCGGTCCGGCGCTCTGTACGCTCGCTGCTGGTTGTTGGTAGAAGGTGAAACCGAAGTCTGGTTGTTTAACGAGTTAGCCAACCAATGTGGGTATAACCTTGCTGCGGAAGGCGTTCAAATTATTGAGTTCGCGCAGTCTGGTCTTAAAGCGCTCATTAAAGTAGCGCAAGAGTTTGGCATCGATTGGCACGTGGTGACTGACGGAGACGCTGCTGGTAAGAAGTATGCGGCGACTGTGCTATCTAAACTCGGTAATGATCAAGAACGACATCGCCTCACAGAACTGCCTGATAGAGACATAGAGCACTACTTGTACATGAATGGGTTTGAGAACTTTTTCAGAGACATGGTTAAGATTCCTTATGATCACCCTATTCCAGCGAAAAAAGTTGTGGCGAAAGTTCTAAAGAAACACGCAAAACCAGACCTGGCTTTAGCGATCGTGTCTCATTGTGAGAATCAAGGACAAGACTGTATTCCATTGTTGTTGAGATGGACTTTGAAACGCGTGATCACCATGGCAAACGGAAATACCTAGCTTCTTGCTTATCTGATAAGTGCTATTAGTTCTTCTGTTGATAATTTCTTGAATTGATTAAGAAACCAAAAAAGGCACACCAAGTGGTGTGCCTGTATAAATCGATATACAAATTAATTGGGGGTTATCTTGCAAGAGTTCACAGTGACTAAACTAAGGTTAGGTTAACGAATTAAGGTTAGGTTAACGAATTAAGCCTTCGCTTGCTTAGCGTGTGGTTCAACCGCTTCCGAAGATTGAGTCGATTTTTCGTGAAGCCAAAGCCCCGTTGCTTTCATCAAGTATCCAAAGACACCACCAAGCAGTAAAGATGGCACGACAAGTTGCCAATCGCCGCCTGCTGCAAACGTCGCGCAGCAACCAATAAAGGTCCCTGGGATATAACCTAGCCACGCTTGTTTGGCTTGAATACACATAAAGAAAGCGACAATAGCGGTAATCATATAGCCTAAAATCTCTAACCCTGCGAAGGTCGAGCTTTCGATGATCACCATTGCCCAGAATACGCCAGTCATGTTGGTCAATAAGCTACCTGCTAATCCTTTAACGCCGCCTGTTGGCGAAGCAAAATAACTGGTGCAACCTAAGAAACCGGCCCATGACAGCAAGCCGAAAGAGATAGCTATCCATCCCCATAGACCTGACAAAATACCTGTTGTTAATGAAATCGCGACTAATGTACTCATACTATTTCTAAAGCCTAATTACGAAATTCATCGTACCGGATTTAGCCTCACTTAAAATCAAGTAAGCATATTATGGGAAGAACGCCTTCTTTTAGCCGATCATGATCACATTAATAATGTACGTTAATGTGCATTTATCACCAGATAGAGACCGAAATCGCTTATTCAACATATTAGGTTATAAGGGGCTGTTAACCTTTCGAGCTTTATTTTGCAGCTCTTGTGGGAAATTTATACAAGGCAGAGGCTTTGATGTGTAGTTAGCCTACATGAAAAGGCGATAACGCAGTAGAAATGAACCACAAGGACTGCCCGAAGGGTTCGGTTAAAATCGCTTTATGCTTTGTTGAAGAATATTTGCTTAAAATGACTAGGCTACATACTCTTCGCCGCGCCTAAAACGATTTTACCTCGAACAAAACTTAACCACGAAAGGTCAACAGCCCCTAGCCTTTATCAAATTACCGTTATAGAACCGACGGCTTACCTTTCATCATGCGCTTGCCTTCTCGCTTAATACATTCAGCAAGTGGGTTTTCTGCCATATCCGCACGCCAAATAAACGAAAGCGTACGTTCCATTTCAAGCTCAGGAACATTCAAAGTAACGAGCTGGCCAGATTCAACAAACTGCTCGACATCGAGATAAGGTAAACACGTTAAATATGGGCCGTTTGCTACCAAACTTCTTAAAACAGGAACGTGTTCATATTCTCGCCAAACATCAAGATCACCAATTAAATGATGAATAGAGCTATCAAAAACTTTGCGAGTACCTGAACCATGTTCACGCAATACCCACTTCGCTTGTTCTAGTTGCGCCAAACTGACACGTTCACGCTTTGCAAATGGGTGATGAGCCGATGCAACCACCGTTAAATGGTCGGTACACCACACTTCTTGATGAGCTCGGTTATCGTCACAGCGACCTTCGATAACGCCAAGGTCATATTGGTAATCTAATACGCCATCTATAACCGCATCGGTACTTTGTACACCAAGCGAGATTCGCATCTCAGGAAAGTCGTTATCAATAATACTGATGAGGTCTGGAACCAGGTGTTCTGCCGGGGTTTGGCTCGCACCGAGTTTGAGCTCTCCACTCAATAAATGCTGCTCGTAAAAACCCATTTCAATTTGCTGTGCATCTTGCAGTAAACGCTTCGCTTTTGGCCTAAGCCACATGCCCCAATGAGTGAGCGCCATTTGCTTGCCCTGCCTTTCAAACAAAGGCCTGCCGAGCATTTTTTCCAACTGTGCAAGAGACATACTTGTCGCCGACTGAGTCAATGCAAGCCTATCAGCTGCCTGACTTACGCTTCCCGAATCTGCTACCGCGTCAAAGACGGCGAGTTGCTTTAATGAATAACGCAAAATCTATCCTTAATTCTTTTAATAACTTATGTCCTGCTGCTCGTTTTTTGTTAAGCCGATGAGCAATCAATTTCATTCTACGCCTAATTAAATCTATATCAATATTTTTGATGTGGTTTCTAAAAATTATCAATTTTACCTCTACCCCCCAACACCCTAATCTGGAATGGCAGGACACAACGAGCCCTGCAAAACATTACTGATTAACCATTACGGATTAACCAAGTCATTAACACTAGGAATTACACATGACGGATTGTTCAAGGGGGGGATATGGCAACCAGCACTTCTGAAAATCAGCAACTTTTCTCGCCAACAGAAATGATGGCGGAAGCCGAGAAATTTGCATTAAGCAAAGCAAATAAAACCAGCAGCATGACATTGAGTTTGGCAATCATGGCTGGCGCATTCATCGGGCTTGCTTTTTTATTCTACATCACGGTGACCACAGGTAGCTCTGATGCAGGATGGGGATTAAGTCGCTTAGCCGGTGGGCTTGCATTCAGCATGGGGTTAATCCTGATTGTTATTTGTGGTGGCGAGCTGTTTACCAGTTCGGTGTTATCAAGCATTTCATGGGCTAATAAGCAGATAACCTTCACCAAGATGCTGTCTATCTGGGGCAAGGTATATGTAGGCAACTTTATCGGTGCCATGTTCCTACTGGCTTTGGTAAGCGCAGCAGGCTTATATCAACTGGATGGCGGGCAATGGGGCTTAAACGCTCTAAACATTGCTCAACACAAGCTACACCACAGCCCTGTTCAAGCTTTCGCTTTGGGTGTGCTTTGTAACTTACTAGTGTGTTTAGCAATTTGGTTAACGTTCAGCTCAGCTAACGCCATGACTAAAGCAATGATGACCGTATTACCCGTTGCAATGTTCGTTAGCTCAGGCTTTGAACACTGTGTGGCGAATATGTTCATGGTTCCATTAGGCATCACAATTCAAGCATTCGCACCAGAGAGTTTTTGGATGCAAATTGGCGCAACATCAGCCCAGTATGCAGACCTGAACATCATAAAATTTGTCACTGCAAACTTAATACCAGTGACATTCGGCAACATTGTAGGTGGTGCGGTATTGGTCGGCTTAGCCAATTGGAGTATCTACCGTCGCCCGCAGCTTAAAGCGGCAAAAATTACAGCAATAACTCAAACAACAGAAATTACGTCAGTTAAGGAAACCACTATGAACACTACAACTACTATCAAGCAAATCATGAACACTCAACCAATTACACTGAGCGTAGAAATGCCTACTTCAGTGGCGATTGATTCACTTTTAGATGCTCAACTTGTTAGCGCTCCTGTTTGCGATGTTGAAGGCCGCCTAGTAGGTATCCTCTCTGTTCACGACGTAATGGTTGACCTTTGGTGCCAAGACTACATTCCGACTAAAGGTCAGAAAGTGGTAGACCTAATGAGCCGTGACGTAGTGGCTATTGATGCAAACGACAAACTGGTCGATGTTGCTGAGTTCCTATGTATCGATAAAGAACAACTGTACCCGACAACAAGCATGGGCTATGCCACTCGCCTGACCTCTCTTTCTTTAGAAGAGCGTGCAAAAGCGATGAAAGTAAGCCAACCACATATGCTTCCAGTGCTAGAAAATGGCGTAATGGTCGGTGTGATGACTCGTACTGAAGTTATGCAAGCACTACGTCCAATCTATGGCGACCGCCTAAACGTGGTTCCAAAGGCTGAACTAGAAACGGCTTAACTAGCGACTGTTTACAAAGCAAGCGTTTCATTAGAAACAAAGTAACGAATCGTAGGCTGAACTATTAGGGATTAGTCGTTCAGCTAGATAACTCAGTCATTGCAACGTTGACTGGCAGAGGTAAATGGTGGCTTAAGACGCAGTAAAAGGTTTGACACAAAACAGACCTAAACGCGTGGCCATTTACCTCAATAAAAAAGGCGCAAAGTGAAAACTTTGCGCCTTTCTCTATATTCTAGCTGCTTTGCTACTTTCCATATGACTAAATAACCGGCTAACAGCCGACCTATCTCGTATCGACTAGGATTTTGATCTTTCTAAATATGTTGATAGCGATTATTGATAGCTAGATTACTTCTTTACACCTTCAACATGCAGATCCATGTCGACATAGCTTGAAGCGCCCATTACTGGGATATTGAAGTCAGCAAGCTCTAGACGAGTTGTACCAACAAAACCAGCACGCTCACCGCCCCATGGGTCTTGACCAGCACCGATGAATTCAGCTTCGATAACGATAGGCTTGGTTACACCGTGAAGTTTAAGGTCACCCATAACTTCAAGTTTGCCGTCGCCTTTATCAACCACTTTTGTGCTGTTGAATGTCGCATCAGAAAACTTACCAGCATTGATGAAATCACCGCTACGGATGTGCTTATCACGCTCTGCGTGGTTTGAGTCAAGGCTAGTTGTATCAACCGTTACGCTGATTTTAGACGCTTCAACGTTGCTCTCATCAAATGAGAAGTCACCTGAGAATGTGTTAAAACGACCTTGGATAAAGCTGTAACCTAGGTGGCTAACTTTGAAGTTAACTGAAGCATGCGCACCTTTTGTATCAATCACGTAATCAGCGGCGTTCGCAGCGAAAGGCATTGCCATAGCAAATGCTAATCCTGTAGCGATAATTGACTTTTTCATTTTGAAGCTCCTATCATTTTTCGTAGCGTATCGTCTTTGTCGATAACGTGGTGTTTTATCGCCGCTAAGGCGTGCACTGATGCCATAATGATCAGTACCCATGCAGCATAGTAGTGAACCGTTCCTGCGAGATCAGATTGGTTTGCAAATAGTTCACCCATACTTGGTACAGTGAACCAATTGAATACCTCGATCCCACGGCCATCTGATGTCGAAATCAAATAACCTGAAATAAATAAAACCGCTAAGTTAATGTACATAAATCCATGAGCGATCTTCGCCGCTACAACTTCATAGCTTTTACCTTCCACATTAGGTGACGCGGTAACTAGCTTCCAAAGCAAGCGGATAATGGTAACGGCAGCCAAAAGAATGCCTACCGAACGGTGGTAGTCTGGTGCTGTTTTGTACCACTCACTGTAGTAAGAAAGATCAACCATCCATAGGCCTACACCAAATAGGCCAAATATTGCGAGTGCTGAGATCCAATGCATTGCTCTTGCTAAAGGATTGTAATTTTTGACGTTGTTGTTCATGCATCTCTTCCGAATGTTAACGTGTCGTGTAGTTTTGAAAAGCGTACCCTACACCAAGTTTGCGTAACATATTATTTACCAAGTTTTACATTAGTTACATCATTTCAAATTAAACGAGTTATTCAAAAATTTTGAACAAGTTGCTTTATGGACAAATTTCTTTGTCGAACAATCGCTTGCTGAGTTATATTTCAACGATTTGTTCAATTTCATAGAGCTCATCTGATATGTCTAACATCTTACGTTCCATCACTTTTTGAGCGTCTTCTATCCCCTTGTTGTAATACACGGCTCCAAACTTTTTACTGATGAAGTCGACTAAGAATTCAGTGTCGAACTGACCAAGCTCTACATCGAGCTCATCTTGTAGGTACTTTTGAAGTGTATGAGTGAGTTCGGATTTTTGCTTTGAATCTAATTGAATGGTCATGGGTGTTTCCAAATAAAGAGTATGTAGAACAATTGTGATTAGCCGACTAAGCTATAATTTCGTTAGCTCACTGCAACTCTGCCAATCAGTTCAAGTTTTCTAACTAGCTATAATTCCTCATAATTTAGTTTACAGACCTGTAGAGTGCCAGTGCTATCCATAAAATCGCTTAGTAATGGTTAATTTTGATAGAGGGATCAAGAACTCGCACTTTGGCGATAGGTAATGGCGCCAAAATTACCGTACTATTGCCCATCAATAAGATAGCAACTGTGTATAAGAGGCTTCATTGTTATTAAATCTGGTGATTAAAAGCGTCAATCAGTTTCAAGACGATTGCTTGAAACTTTGTGAACGTCATTACCCTACCGTACACAATCAAGGGATCAGTGAACATCACATAGGCAAAGCGTTTGCGAGACGAATGGAGCACACTTTCGTTAGCTTCAATCATACAAGCAACGTAAGCCCACTAGAAATGCTCTCTTCTGGTGAAACGCCACGACATTTCCGAATCTCTTCTGAAATTGGTACCGTTTGGATGATTAGCCACCATATGGTGAGCGCAGGAAAGACTTGTCGTAAAAAGTTGATGCTGGACATTCATAACTGGCAGCAAGAGTACGGATTTGCCATTCAACCCAATGACCTATTGATTATTGTCTCCGACCATTGGATAAGTCGAAGCAAAAACAGTGGTGAACTCTTGCATTGGTGGATGGGGGAACTCCCAGACCAGATTAGCGACTACAGCCTACAAGGTATCACGCTAAGAGAGAGTGATACTCAATTCGCAGATGATTTAAATAGTAACTTCAAAATCAGTCCGTGTTTTATCCGATTCGCTCACCCGCTAAAACGCTCTGGAAATCAACAACTAGTTCGTAAATACCTGCAACTTTATGCGGTAATACAATGGCAGTAAAATACAAGCCAATTTTCAATTTGATATATAACGTAAATAATTATACCCACACTATTATTTTATAAAATAACACCTATATTCCACTCATTTATTATCCGGATTCTCCAGTTTACTAATTAATAACTTAACAACCTCAATATTAATTTTGAGAGACAGACATCATTTTTATGTAACCACAAAGATCTATTTATTTTATTATTTTGATACTCCCCCAGAATGTAAGCCTTTAACCATATTTATTTTAGGTGTATACGTGTTAAGGCTTTATATTGATAGGGTTGATGTGATACAGGTTACTCAGACATCAAATTCACTGAACCTATTAAACAAGCTAATCAATATATATCCTTGATACATAATGACCTTTATCATCCTGATTTTTCGCTGACTTTAATTATTTAGATGTTACCGTGACAAATTAATTTATATTAATTGACAATTTATCAACACCTGTCAATATTATGACAACTGTGATGTGTATTCTCGTCACTGAATAAACACCTTTTATTAGCGATTATGATTTTATCAGACAGAAGTGAATTTATTAGTTGTATATCTGTGGATGCCGATATGCAGTTTATTGCGAAATACCAAGACTTAACACTTACAAGTGTCTACCAACCTATATTTGATTCTTCTTTTACTCAGATAGGCGTAGAGGCTTTGGTTCGTATTTCCAATTGTAAAGGTGATGTCGTTCGCCCAGATCACTTCTTCCATTCAGACGAAACCTCATACACAGACAAAATCAACGTAGAGAGACTGAGCCGAGCCATTCACATCCGTAACTTCGCACAATCGACGGTCCGTCACTTAAACCTTTTTTTGAACGTACTTCCAAACGTTGGTGAGTTGTTTGCATCAGAAAAAGTAAAAGACACTCTGTTAGCTAAACGTCTTCACGAGCTTAACTTATCGTGCGAACAAATCGTCATGGAGTTGGTCGAACTTAATGTAGAGAGTGAAGAACGCTTAAAAAACGCGGCCCACTCACTTGCAGATAATGGTTTTCAAATCGCGGTTGATGACTTTGGAGCACAGGCGTCAACAGAGCAACGTGTTCGCCATATCACTCCTCATATCATCAAAATCGATCGCTCTGTTATGTTGGATTTTGAAAACGGTGATACTCAAAAAATGGAGTTAGTAGTTAAGCTTGCCAACCAAATCGGTGCAAAGACGGTCATCGAAGGGATAGAAACCCAACAGCAACTGACTGCGATGCAAAGTTTAGGCTTCGATATGTATCAAGGCTATCACTTAGCCATGCCAAAGCCGATTGAGTTGGATATCCGCCTAGCAATCTAGAATCTAGCCCCTATTCTCTATTCTCTATTCTCTATTATACCGGAAGCCGCTTTACCATTGGCTAACCACTTTTATAATACCTATCTTTTAAAACGATCCTTGTTAAGGCACGCATTGCTATCGCAACGTCCTCTTAGTTCGGACCTATCTTCGTCTTGTTTTATCAAATCATATCCGTAAAAAAGCCCAATCAAAATTGACTGGGCTGGCTTAAAAGAATCTGTTTTATATCAATCCCTAATAACCCGCAGTGGACGGTTTGATTCTATATAGAATGGCGAACATCACTGGTACTACTATTAGCGTTAGTACTGTAGCAAAGCCTAAGCCTGCCATGATGGTAATCGCCATCGAGCCGAAAAATGCATCGAATACCAAGGGAATCATGCCCAAGATAGTCGTTAGTGCTGCCATAGATACCGGTCGTACACGACTGATCGCGCTGTCGACAACCGCTAAATATGGGTCTTTACCTGTTTTTAGCTCACTGTTGATCTGGTCAAGCAGTACGATACCGTTCTTCAAAATCATGCCACTTAGACTCAATAGACCTAAGAACGCAGTGAAGCTAAATGGCATATTAGTGCCTAACAGACCAATCGAAACGCCAATGATAGAGAGTGGCACCGTAAACCAAATCACAAGTGGCTTACGAACCGAGTTGAACAGAAGCATAGTGATGATAAACATCAACAAATAACCCATTGGCAGTGAACCAAATAGAGATTCTTGTGCATCTTTTGAACTCTCGTACTCACCGCCCCAACTGATGCTGTAACCTTCTGGTAGAGCCAATGCTTCTACTTGTGGTTTTACGCGAGCAAACAAGCTAGCTGGTGTTTCATCACCCAATACATCGTGATCAGCCAGAACCGTTAACGTACGCTTTCTGTCACGACGTTGAATCAGTGGCTCAGACCATTGAAGCTCAACTCCATCGATCACTTGTTCTACAGGAATGTAGGTTTGCAGTGATGGGCTCCAGATCTTCACATTGTTCAGTGATTCAAAGTCAAAACGCTCTTCTTCAGGCAGGCGTGCCACGATAGGTAACATGTGCGTACCATCGCGCAGTAAACCGATGTTGTAGCCACCAAACGCCATCTGTAGTGTCTCAGACAGATCCGTCTTTGAAATACCAAGGCGACGTGCCTTTGATTCGTTAAACAGTGGCACGAGCTCTTTGGTGCGTTCACGCCAGTCGTGACGCACATTTCGAGAACCAGGATCCGCCAACAAGATATCTTCTACCTCAACAGCTATGCTGCGAAGGATCTGCGGGTCTGCACCGCTAATACGAGCTTCGATTTTTGACGCTGGCGACGGGCCAAACTCAATCAATTTAAATTGGAACGTAGGTTGTTCAAATTTATTGGCCAAGTCCTTGTCTAGCCCTTCTAGGACTTTAAACATGGTGTCTCGGTCAGTCGTTCGTACCTGCAGTTGACTGTACGCTTCGTAACTTTTCTCGGGTTGGTATGTCAGCGCAAAACGTTGCATGCCTTGACCAACTGTTGTAGTTACAAACTCAACGTCGTCTTGCTGGCGAATGTAGCTTTCAACTTTTTCTGTCTGCTTAATCGTTTCACGTACATCGGTACCTTCCGGCATCCACATATCGACGTAAAACATTGGCGTATTTGATGGCGGGAAGAACTGCTGCTTCACCATACCAAAACCAACAACAGAAACTGCTAATAGCGCGACCATACTTACTACGGTAAGCCACCTAAATCGAAGTGCTACTTTCAGACACGCGCCGAATACAACGAACAGAATACCTTTGTATGGGTCTTCGTTCTCATCGACCTTGTCTTCTTCTTTCAGCATCATTTCTGCAAGGAACGGAGTCAGCGTTAGCGCTGTAACCCAGCTCAAGAACAATGAAAAACACAAAACCCAGAACAGTGAGCCCATGAATTCACCTGTCGCGTCTTTCGACAAACCGATTGGTGCAAAGGCCGTGATAGCAATAATGGTCGCACCCAATAGTGGCCATTGTGTTTGTGTCACGATGTCCTTCGCTGCTTGAAGCTTGGTTTTGCCTTTCTTCAAGCCAACCAGAATACCTTCAACGACAACAATCGCATTATCCACCAGCATACCGAGAGCGATGATAAGTGCACCCAGTGAGATACGGTGCAGTTCGACATCGTTGTAATCCATCAGGATGAAGGTTCCAAATACCGTCAATAGAAGCACTAGACCGATGATCAAACCACTGCGTAAACCCATTGCAAAAAGCAGTACGATGATAACAATAGCAACGGCTTCTACTAGGCTGATTAAAAAGTCAGCCACTGATTTGTCTACTTCTTGCGCTTGGTTGTAGAAGTAGTTCAGCTCTACACCGGCAGGCTTAATGCTTTCTAAACGATCCAGTTCGGCATCTAACGCGTTACCAATTTCGACGACGTTTACGCCTGAAGAGAACGCAATACCAAGGTTGATTGCTGGTTTGCCGTTGTACGTTAATACATTGCCCGGTTTTTCTTGGATACCGCGAGTAACCTCAGCGACATCTTTCAAGCGAATCAAATTGCCTGTGTCACGACCATGAATGATCAGGTTTTCTAGCTCTTCAACCGTGCTCAATGTTCCGTTAGGTTTGATTGTTAGGCTTTGGCCATTCAACATTACCTCGCCTGCCGATACCACACTGTTTTGTTGTGCTAACAGTGACGTTACCATCGACATATCTAGGTTTAGCGCCGCTAAACGCTCAAGTGACATCTCAACAAACAATTGCTCTTGTTGGTCACCCGCAATACTTACTTTGCCAACACCGTCAACCAATTCGATTTCACGCGTTAGGTAATCTGCGTACTGTTTTAGCTCGACATAATCGTAACCATCACCGGTCAGCATGATCATCACACCAAATACGTCACCAAAATCATCAATAATCTGAACTGAATTAACACCACTGGGTAGTGTTGGCTGTAGATCGTTGATTTTACGACGCATTTCATCCCAGATTTGGGGCAACTCGTCTGGACCGTAGTCCATCTTCATGCTGACCATAATTTGAGACATACCATTCGACGACGTTGAAGTGATCTTGTCGATATAAGGCAGTTGTCGTATCTCTTTTTCAAGTGGATACGTTAACTCTTCTTCAACTTCCATAGACGTAGCGCCAGGGTAAGTTGAAATAATCATTGCATCTTTAATGGTAAAAGCTGGGTCTTCTAAACGGGATAGGTTGCCAAAAGACGACACACCGCCAATGGCCAAAATGACTAGAAACAGCCAGCTGATTACTTTGTTTTTAATTGAATATTCTGCGATGTTCATTCTGCTTTTCCTGACAATTCGATTCCGTCACGGAGTTTTCTTAGATTCGAGTTTACGAGTCGATCACCTTGCTCAACACCATGAGCGATTAATGTGCCTTGGCCACTGATTTTGTCGACTTCTACTTCGCTTTTGAATGCTTGTCCGTCTTCCATTTTCCACACATAGAACTGATTAGCTTCAGAGCCCGCTTCTAGCGTTGTCATTGGTAACTGGTAACCTTGAACATCACTCAGACCCGCTTTCGCCATATCCACATTGACCGTAACGCTCGTGCCCGGCAGAATTTCACTTTCAGGCTGCTGCATCTGCATCCAAAACTCGTAGGTACGTGATTGTGGGTGTAATTCGCTAGTGTGCTCTAGATACGTCAGAGGATATTCCCCCGAGTGACCTCCAAAAGTTGCTTGGGGGCGGTAACTGCTCGAACGCATGTCTGGGCTGATCGACGCCAAAATAGAATCTGACACTTGAATTCGCACATACACCTTATCGTTCTGGTACACACTCAGGAGTGTTTCTCCAGGAGTCGTGTTTTCGAATCGTTGCTTATCTACGGTTGAAACTGTTCCTGAGAATGGCGCTAAAAGCTCTGTGTAACTTAACTTGCGTTTTGCTGCCGCCAAATTCGCCGATGCTAGTTTGTAGTTGGCCGTAAGTTGGTCGTGTTCTGATTGCGATAACATCTTGCTGCCAAACATCTCCGTACCACGGGCCAACTGTTTGCTCGCCAGTTTGAATTGAGATTTAGCATCAGTTAGATCTTGAAGGTACGTTGCGTTATCTAAGGTGGCTAATAACTGCCCTTTTTCGACTTTGTCACCGGCTTCCACCAATACTTGTTGAATTTCGCCTGCAAGCTTAAATGCCAACGGTGTAAGTTCTGCAGGCATCACCTGTCCATTAAAACTTCTGAACTGATCAGTCAGCGGCGCGCCAACGTCAAAGGTAGAAACCAATAAAGGCGGTTGTTCACGGTGTACAGCTTCATTGTTACAGGCTTGAAGTAACAAAACCGACGCGACAACAACTGATAATTTTAAAAGGTTCATTAAATACCCCCCTCACGAAGCCAAGCTTTTACTTGCTGTCCGTCAGATAACACATCCACACCGGCTTCAACGATAAGATCACCAGAAGAAAGACCTTCTATAACTTTACCTTGCTCATCAAGCAGGACTTGTAACTTAGAAATCGATCGAGAGTCTGGGTTATAGCGCCATAGCTCGCCATGGTCAGCTTGTTTGGTAAGCCAAGCTGAATCAACAATGCCAATGCCGTTGTCTGACTTACTCTTCTGAACTTCAACTTGCGCTGTCATTCCAGAAAGTAGATTGATGCCTACCGGCTTGTCGATAGATACAACCGCTTGGTAGCTGTTGGTGTCTTCATCTGGTTGTGTAGAGATCTCTTTAAAACGCGTTGGGATACGAATACCGCGGTGGCTATCCATTACAACCCACATGTTTGAGCTCGTTAGGTCTTGAATAGAACGGTCTTCAAGCTTAGATACCGGAATAGAGAACGTCACATCCATTTCACTGTGATTCAAAATATTAAGAACTGGCTGCTTTTCAGCAATTAACTGATATTGCTTACCAAACACCATCGATACCACGCCATCGAATGGAGCAACTAATGTGGTGTAACCAAGGTTTGTTTTTGCTTGTTCCAACTCAACGTCAGCGGCAGTAAAGGTGTTGACGGCTTGGTCGTAGTAATCGGTACTGACTAACTTTTTCGAATACAGCTCAGAAGCTTGCTTGTATTGGCTGTTCGCCAAGTCAAATTTAGCTTGAGCTGCATCAACGGCAATACGGTAATCCGTCGCGTCTAATGCGGCTAGCACCTGACCCTTCTTAACTTCTTGTCCCATACGAACATCAAAAACTTCAATATCGCCACCCACTTGAAATGAAAGCGCAGCACGGTCGGTTGCATCCACTTTTGCGATAAAACTATCAAGCTCGATATCTGCCCGCAGAGGAATCTCAAATAACTTTACAGGCTTGATTACCTGCTCACTTTCCTCTGATTGAACTTTGTTACATCCAGTTAGAGAGCCTGCGAGCAATAGTGCGGCAATAAGCGCGCCCGTACGCTTGGTCGGTATCGCTTTGATAGACAAATTGGATTGCATGATGCTTCTCCATTTAATTATTATGATTTATTACACAGGTGGGCAGTATATTTATTATTAAAGAATTCTCAAGCTTTACTTTCCACCTGTGCAGTATTTTTTATTTCAAGAAAAACAGTGTAGAATGTGGTAATCAGGTAAATGTAGAAATGAAGATGACTGAAAAGAAACAAGGCAGAAGAAGCGCGAAAGACGCTGAAGAGACGAGATTTTTGATCATGGGTGTAGCTGCGGATATGTTCTGTGAGCATGGTTATGACAGTGTTTCTCTTCGTAACATCAGTGAGAAAGCAGGCGTATCTCATAGCCTTATTCGCCACCATTTTGGTAGCAAAGAGAAAATCTGGCATGCTATAAGTGATTGTTTACATGATTATTTTCAGTCATACATTGCTAAAATCGTAGAAGAATTACCAAAAGGCGTCGCGCCAAACATTACTATCTATTTATTCAGTATGCGCCTCTTTAGCAACATGATTCACTCACGCAAACCAATGCAACTTATCACCGACTCTGTTCGCCAAAAAGACAACTTGGTCGATTACTTTATCGACAATGTTGGTGATATCGAAAAACAAATCAATATGTTGGCAGATGAATATAATGATGCGAATCCAGATAATTTGATCAACATTTACGAAATTAAATGGCAAATGATCATGTATGCGCACGGAGCGGTATGTCTTACTCCTTTCATGGAAAGCACATGGAATGAAGGCGTCATGCAATCGACCCCTGAAGAAGCATTGTTAAATCATTGGCAATTGTTCAACAAGCAAATGATCAGTACGTTCAATATCAGTGATGAATGGGTATTGAATACAAGTTCGATTGAAGAGCTTATTTATGAAGTCCCTTGTGTGTGGAAATGTGAACATTAGCAAAACAAACACTAAAATCGCGGCTTCAAGTTTCATGCTTAGTGCTTAGTGCTTAGTGCTTAGTGCTTAGTGCTTAGTGCTTAGTGCTTAAAATGAAAACGAAAACGAAAATGCCCCGCTACTGATAACAGTAACGGGGCATTTTTATGTCTGAGCAAGTCTGCTTAGTTTTTACAGTATCACAAACGATGCAACCGCCAGCAGGTTTAGCGACGCGCTTTACCGCGATTTTGGTGAATCTTAAGTTTCGCTTTCATCTTACGTTTTTCTGATGAGCGACTTTTACTGCGACCACCTCGATCGGGGGCTAGATCTTTTTCTAGGCTTGGTTCAAAGCCCTCTAACCACTCTTGAGGCAAGCGAGTATCAAGTAAGCGTTCAATGTCACCCAGAAGATAAGCTTCATCCTGGCTCATCAAAGAGATCGCTAAACCACTGTTGCCAGCACGGCCAGTACGACCAATACGGTGAACGTAGTCTTCCGCTTTAAATGGCATATCGTAATTCACAACTTGTTCTAGCTGCTGGATATCAATACCTCGAGCTGCCACGTCGGTTGCAATTAACGCGCGTACTTTACCTGATTTGAAATCATCCAGTGCTTTTTGGCGCGCACCTTGGCTCTTATCACCATTGATTGATGCCGCTTTAATGCCATCTAGCTTAAGCTCTTTAACGAGAGCATCGGTACCCTGCTTAGTCTTAGTAAACACCAACACTTGTTGCCAGTTCTTTGAGCCAATCAAATAAGCCAATAATTCACTCTTGCGCGATTTATCAACTGGATAAACCATCTGGGTAACGGTGTCAGCGGTGCTGTTTTTTGGCGTCACTTGAATTTCGCTTGGCGACTGCATCATTCGATGTGCCAGAGCTTTAATTTTGTTATCAAACGTCGCAGAGAAGAACAGAGTCTGTCGCACCTCATTCATACGAGAAAGAATGCGTTTGATATCAGGCATGAAACCCATGTCTAGCATGCGGTCTGCTTCATCCAGTACCAACACTTCAGTGTGGCTCAACATGATGTTCTTAGTGAACATATGGTCGATAAGACGGCCCGGAGTCGCGACAAGAATATCAGCTCCCCCGCGTAGGTTTTCAGTTTGAACCTTCATACTAACGCCGCCGTAAGCCACCACGACTTTGATGTCGGTACCCTTTGCGTAGCTGGTTACGTTATCGAAAACCTGTTGCGCTAGTTCACGTGTTGGTACCAACACAAGCGCACGAACTAGCTTCGGGTTTGGAATAACGTTGTCTTTTGTCTCGATTAATCTTTGGATAATTGGCAAACCAAATGCGGCCGTTTTACCTGTACCCGTTTGAGCACCAGCCAATACATCTTTGCCTTCTAATACCAATGGAATCGCTTGCTCTTGAACACTGGTAGGAGCCGTAAAGTTAAGCTCTGATAGCGTAGCAAGAAGATGCTCAGATAATCCTAGTTGGTTAAAAGATTTTGTAGATTCAGACATAGTATGATGCTCAAAGATTAAATAGGCGCGGATTGTAGCAAACCTGCATTACGCTGTTTACCTTTCCTTTTGATTTTTCTTCATTTGAAGCGAATTAAACTGCTTCGCTTCTTCTAAAACACTAGGATAAAGTTTATGAAAGTGACACTGCAACGTGTTGTAGTGATGTTCTAGGTCGTGATAGCAAGATTTAAGCATCCCAAGCTTTGGCCGTCTCAAAGCCATGCGTTGCAATACCACCTCAATGGAAGGCATGTCTTGATAACTTAGCAACCAACGTTGTTCTGCCATTTTCTGGTGAACAGTAATGAAGTGCTCAGGCCAATGAGGCTCTTGGTGTTCAAAGATCTGTTGATGGCTGTCTACGCAAAAGCGCTCAAGTGATTGCGTTGAGAACTGAGCCCAATGATTGGCTAAGCAGTGATCCCAAAATACATCGAGTGCGATAGGTGCAAAGCGTCGTGTTTGGTGTGAGAAAAGCGATTTTGCAGAACGAGACACATCATGAAGATCAGTATAGCTATCAACGAATCGATGAAGTCTTATTCCGTCTGAAAGTGAGTTTGAATAGTATTTACTAGGGTCGCCTTTAACGAAGTCACCTAACAGATTACCCGCTAAGTTACTTTTACAATGCTTGGCGATGTGGAGGTGTGCGAGAAAGTTCATTGAACCTCATTAAAGTATCGAGAACTAAGTAACATGGTAAACGTACTCGTTTATCTTCGCGAACTTTAATGAGGATAGTTTTGTTATGACGTGTGAGCTAATGAGATTTGCTCAGTTTAAGAATTGTTTAATTTGAGAACGTTGAACTACAGAAACCTTTAGCTCAGTAAAACCTAATTAAAGATTTTAAAAACTTAGTTCGAAGACTTGAAAAGCTCTTCTGCTAATTGTTTAACCGTCTGTTCATAGTCAGATAAATCGATACCAATTTCCATAGCATCTAACAACTCTAGACTTTCGTCATTATAAGATTGGTCACTCATAGTGCCCCCTCTATTCCTTGGTGTGGACATGTTGTCCGATTAACTAGTGCACCATCTTGGACTTATATTATGTCACTTTGATGAACGCACTCTACTCTACCCATTCCATATTTATAGCTTGAAGCTACTCGCGATCATTAACGCTTGTTTACGCTAAAGGGGCATACGCGAACGACATATGTACTGTCACCTTACACCAATTACAACAAATTACCCTATAAATTTTGATGCAAATCACACTCAAACGTTTGCTTAAGCATTTTTAGTTCCTTACGCACCAACCACTGTACATATTAATATACAGTGGATATTTTTAATTACATTAAACATTGCATTTGGAATTAAACTCAATCAAGATACTTGAAAATCGAGATATTCTTTGGGTTTATTCTCTTAGACCAGAAGAAACACAACGAAAACCCACCCTAACGTAAAGAATTATATACAATGAATAAATCAAAGGTTTTTGGTAGTACTTTGATCATTGCAGGCACAACCATTGGTGCCGGCATGCTCGCTCTTCCACTCGCATCTGCAGGAATTGGCTTTTCAACCTCACTATTTCTAATGCTTGGCTTATGGGCTCTCATGGCCTTCACCGCATTATTAATGGTAGAGCTTCATCAATTCGCTGAATCGGACGCAACTCTACACACGTTAGCTCACACGATTTTGGGAACGAAAGGAAAGTGGATCGCAAGCTTCGCCGTGATGTTTCTTTTCTACGCTTTGTGTGCCGCATACATTGCAGGTGGCGGTGCGCAGTTTAACCAACGTATCTCGGATATCGCAGGGATTGAACTCAATGGCCAAGTCACTACACTCCTATTTACACTGTTAGTTGCTGGAGTTGTGACGATTGGTACACACAGTGTTGATAAAGTTAACCGCGTTTTATTCGGACTTAAACTGATTGCGATGGTACTGGTACTCAGTTTCCTTGCACCAAACATCACCTCTCAATACCTAATGAGCATGCCTTTGCATCAAGGCCTGATTGTTGCTGCGATACCGGTTGTGTTTACCTCTTTTGGTTTCCACGGCAGCATCCCTTCAATTGTTCGATACCTGGATGGTGACGTTCGCTCTTTACGTAAGGTCATGATTATTGGCTCTGCACTGCCTTTGGTCATCTATGTTTTCTGGCAGAGTGTTACGTTGGGTGTGGTTAGCCAAGAGCAATTATTGTCTGATACTAGCTTGGGTGCGCTTCTAGTCTCACTATCGCAAACTGTTCATCAATCAAACTTAAGCTTGATCGTGGGTGTATTTGCTGACCTTGCACTTCTTACTTCTTTTATTGGCGTGAGCTTGGGGTTATTTGAATTCATGGGGGACTCTCTAAGCAAGAAACTAGGCAATGCCAAACGCGTTAAGACGGCCGCTATCACTTTTTTACCACCATTAGGTTTTGCCTTGTTCTCCCCACAAGGTTTTATCATGGCTTTGGGTTACGCTGCCATTGCACTTTCAGTGCTCGCAATTCTGCTGCCGACAGTAATGGTATACAAAGTTCGTTACACAGATTTAATAGTAAAACCTCACGCTACAGAATCAACTTACCAAGTGTTAGGTGGAAGCAAAGCGCTGTTTTTAGCGGGTAGCGTTGGCGTGTTTATCATTGCAATTCAAATCCTTATTTCAGTAGGGTTATTACCATCATTAGGCTAATAAACCCATCGAGAGCAAAAATACTTGATTGATGTCTCATGAACGATATATTGCTATCATTAATTTTCATAATTAGTCGATCGAAATCACATTTTTATTGAGGTCGGTTATTTAGAGTCCACGGTAAAGGATTTACCGTGGAGTTTTTATGAAAGAAGTACAATTTAGAACGATAGACAAACTGTTTATTAAAATGTCTATTAACGACAAGTTTTGGGTCATTTTCTTGATCTTTTTTGCCGCTGTGGCAAGCCTCGCTGGCCTCAACTACGTCAACAATATGGAACAAATTGACGCGAGTGCAAAACAGCAGGTTGAATATCAGTTGCAAGGCATTTTATCAGCGTCAGATTCCCCAGCTTCGGTTCGTTCTATTAGCCAACAAACACGCCTTCAAGAAACCACTATTTCAAACACGGGTTCGGTGACTGCTACGGCACTGGCACAAGATGGCAACTACTACTCTCTTACCGTTTCAACTACTGATACACAGAACCAAAAGCAGCAAGCTCTGTACACATTATTACTCAGTCTTTTATGGTGTTTGCCTTTTGGTCTTTTCTGTTACTGGGTTGCAACCTTCCTAGGTGGCGCACTTTGGGTTCTTTACTCAACCACTCAAAAGATTGGTGATGGTGATTTAACATCTCGCCTTGGCTTCCATCCGGGCCGAGATGAGTTTGGTACGATTGGTTGCGCCCTTGACCGTTCAATGGATACGCTAAGTGAACTAGTCAATAACGTAAACCAAAACGCAGCGACACTGAGTGAAACGTCAGCTTCTTTCGAAAAAGAGATGAAGCGCAGTGAAACACAGATTATGAGCCAGAATTCATCTCTAGACTCTGTTGCAACGGCAATGGATCAAATGACGGCATCAGCGAATGAAGTATCTAATATCTCTGCGCGCTCTACAGAGCAAGCAGAGCAAGATGCTCAACAAATCAATGATAGCCATGCTATGGTTCAGCAAGCAATCTCAGAGATAACCACCCTTTCTTCTTTGATTGAGCAAACCTCGTCTTCTGTTACGAGCTTGAATGTAAATACAAGCCAAATCAACGAAGTCATCACCACGATCAACGCAATTTCAGAGCAAACCAACTTACTTGCGCTAAATGCCGCGATTGAAGCAGCTCGTGCGGGTGAACAAGGTCGTGGTTTCGCCGTTGTTGCTGATGAAGTGAGAACGCTTGCTAGCAGAACTCAATCCGCTACAGTTGAGATCCAAACGATGATTGAACGCTTACAGCAAGAGAGTCAAAATATTGCTAAGATCACGGTGCAAACGGTTGATCAAGCGCAAACCAGTAGCCAACTCATTTCACATATCGGTGATGACGTAAACTCGATTGCAGATTCCGCACAAGCGCTAATTGACATGAGTCTACAAATAGCAACGTCAGCTGATGAACAAAGCAACGTAGCGAATACCATCGCTGCTGAGCTTAATGATATACGAGGCCAATCAGACGTAATCAAAGATGTCGCTCAAAACTCTTCAAAGGGCGTATCTAAGCTGACTGAAGCATCGGTTTCTCTGTCTCAAACTTTGGCAAGATACCGCACTTAGCACTTGGCAAATAACTATCAACTATTTGCACTTAATGCTTAATGCTTAATGCTCAGAATTAAGAACAAACCTAAGAAGGACTCATATAGAGTCCTTTTTTATTGGTGCTGATTAATAACTATGGTAAAACCATACTCCTCAGTTATTAACATGAAGTAAGTCGCAAAGGAGGGATTAAGAGGAGCCAAAACTGTCTAATAATCGAGCTTAGGGGTAATCTATTTGAACGGGTCTTATTTTCGCTTACCCTTTTGCTGCAGGTGACACATAATGAATAAAACAGATGCACCATACACCGACGATATCACATGCCCTTTATGCCAACATGACGAATATCTACTTTCAGAAAGTGGAGAGAAGTTCACTTGTGCTGCATGTGGTTTCCACACAACACAATTAAGCAAAGTAGTCAGCCTTCAATTAGGCTTTACCCCACCAAAGCTCCAGAGTGCGGTATACCACCACTTGAGCAGCGCTTGCCATTAATCCAAATCGATATTTCTTCCAAACTGTAAATATCCTGAGCCGCTAGCTCTGCTATGTCGGCTTCGGTATTATCACTCAATGAACCTTCAAACGTTGGTCGCAATCTAAAAGATTGAATACCCGCACGAACCCCTGCTTCAATGCCTTTCACCGTGTCATCAACATAAATACATTCGTTTGGTAAAAAGCCCATATTCATTGCGGTATACATGATCAGGTCGGGCTCCGGTTTCCAGCTATTAGCATCAAAAGCTGAAAATACTTTGCCTTTGAAGTCGTCGAGCATTCCTGTCATTGCCAATGAGGATTCAACTCGATATTTAGGCGCATTGGAAGCGATACAAAACTCAATGTCTTGTTGCTTGAGGAATTCAATAAGCTCAATAGCACCATCCATCGGCTTTAAATGGCGTTGGAACAAGGCTTCTAATTCAGTGCGATAAAGCGGCTCGAGTGTATCGATGGAGATAGATAGCCCTAAACGTGCTTGCGTATCCATTAAGATGTCAGCTAGCTTCCCACCTTGAAAGTGCACATAGCAGTCATTAACGCTTAACTTAGCCCCAAAGCAAGAAAACACATTCACTAAGGCTTGGCAACACAGCTTCTCGCTATCGATGAGTGTTCCATCACAATCGAAAATTACACATTTAGTTTGTTCTAACCGCATAGCTCTCTCACTCGCATTGAATTCAAGTTTTATCCTATAGTGTTCTTTCAATACGCGTGATGATTAAGGTAACACTTTACCTAT
This sequence comes from Vibrio sp. 1F253, assembly GCF_041439295.1. Classification (NCBI taxonomy): domain Bacteria; kingdom Pseudomonadati; phylum Pseudomonadota; class Gammaproteobacteria; order Vibrionales; family Vibrionaceae; genus Vibrio; species Vibrio sp. 1F253. The sequence goes on from NZ_JBGONU010000017.1 coordinate 74,768, forward strand.
CGCCCCTTATTTCTCTACGCGAAATATGCAGTGGATCACTTTATGCTTAACCATAAGCAACAGCACTCATTAAATTAATATACTTTGAGCGTCACCAATCACGACTTTATTTGCCAATAAACCGTTAATTCACGGCCAATTCTTCAATAACAATAGGTTTATCCGTTAATTCAATGCGACATTCAGCGGTGATGGTATCTGGATACGAATCACGGATAGCAACAAACTCGGGTAAGTGGCTCAGTAGTAACTGAGTAAGCTCAGGGTCGAACTGACAGCCGCATTCTCTCTCGAACAAATCGATAACCATCTCTAATGGCCACGGCTCTTTGTAACAACGGGCACTGAGTAGTGCATCAAACACATCCGCGACGGCCGTAATACGGGCAAACAAGTGAATTTCGTCACCCACTTTGCCATTAGGATATCCAGCCCCATCCCAACGTTCATGATGCTCGTTGGCAATGATAGCAGCCAGATTGGTAATATCACCGGCTCCACTCTTCAGTAAGTTATAGCCTGCCGTTGTGTGAAGCTTCATCACTTCCCACTCTTGCTCGGTCAATTTACCTGGTTTATCCAAGATTGATTCTGGGACTGAAATCTTACCCACATCATGCATCGGACTGATGATCTCTATCATCTCGACCTCGCGATGGCTCAAGCCACGATACTTAGCAAGCAACGCAGACAACTTGGCGACACGTTTAACGTGATTACCGGTTTCGCCAGAGCGAGTTTCAATCGCCTCTCCGAGAACATGAATCATATCTTTTTGAATATTCAGTGTTTGTTTCTGGAGTTTTAAGATTCGTTTGCTCTTTTTAGCCAGTTCTTTCTTTTGGCGTAGAGTGACAAATTGCATCAAAATAATCAGGCTCAAACCTGCAATGACCATCGACAATCCCAATAGCAACTGAAAGTTTTTACGAATAAAGGATGAAGGCTCATTAATGAATACAGCCTCATCAGGTAGCGCACTCTCACGGATACCGAAATTTGTCATCGCTGGATAATTGAAAACAAAACGTTTGTTCTCACCTGGAGTTAAAGGTTCGTCGAAACCAAGAGGTAGGTACTTATCGAGCGCCTTAACCGTCTCTTCACCCATGCTTTGAGAGTGATTCACATAGCCACCAAGTACATCTCCCGAAATATAGAACTGCCACAAAGCAAACACTGGAGCAGCACTTGCTTTAGACAAAGTATCCGAAACCTCTTGATAAGTATGATACACGCCTCGATTCAATTCGGTATTGTAATGACTGAGCAAAACCGCGTCATCAGCAGAGATACCTTCCAAAAACTGACGGGTACGCACTAACGATAAATCGCGTATTTCAACCAATGTGATATTAGGGAACTCAGTCATCACGCGATTCATCTCTTTGCGAATTAACTCAGAAGTGACACTGTAATCATTGATGAAATACAGTATTTTTAGGTTAGGTCTTAACTTCGAAATTAGATCAATATTGACGTCTATCTGATCGTTCTCATAAAGCACGGTTGCTCTATCAGACACCGAATACATGTCGGTACTGAAATCGTTAATACCGGCAGCAACGACAGGTGTGGAGCGATCGATCAAACTAGGCAGAGATTCAAGGAAGTTAGCCGCGTTGTCGTCAGTCGCGATTACACCATCAAACTTATAATCTGCATATTTGGTACGTAAGTAGTTTGCGATAGAATCGTAGTACTCAGGGCTATGGACGCGCTTTGAATCCAAATACTCGATTGAGAGTTTAACTTCGGCTTGAGATTGGCTGAACGCACTGTCTATCCCTTTTTGGAAGTCAGCGGTCCACTGATAAGAAGGTTCGTATGAGTGTAAAACTAGGATGCGTTTGATATCCCAGTCATTAGCAAAACTGAGTGAAGAATAAGCGCTAACACACAATACAGCGATTGAGAACAATAGCTTGTACATACAATACCCTTTAAATAAGACGGGGTATTTTACTTAGATTAACGCTTTCTCAAAGAACCTTTAGTTCTCGACCCACACTTTATCGCGAGAAGCATGATCTTGTGCCCAAAAATCAAGGATCTGCTTAGCAAAAGCGTTGATACTTTGACCACTTCCAACCACAACGTCTGAGATTAGCAGAGAATCCTCCGCTTCTGTAACGATAGCGCTCGCTGCTACATCACCATTTTGAGTCCCTATGTATAAGACATGTTCGTCAGATAACATAATCTGACTCAAAAACTCTAACATGTACGCCCTTTCGGTTTCATCTTGGTAAGCGCTGGCTTGGTTAAGTGAAAAAAGTACGGTCAGTTTATGGAAGTCGACTTTATGCAGTTCATCAATTTGGGAAGGTGTTTGATCTTGGGTGAGGAGTTGGTATGTCTTGGACGGGAGTTTGCTTTGATAAAGTTCTCGGCCTAGCAGGCTCTCTTTTGCGGGGTAGGCAATATCGAGTTGACTAAACAGCCATTGGTTTTTCTTCTGTACAATTTCAGGTATTTCGTTATTCATTCTTTTAGTACCTACGGTTAGTATCCCCAAATGTCACAGCTATTTGGAAGACATATATTCGACTGAGGTGCCGAGCTACAAGCACAGAGCATACAGAGCATGACCAAGGCCAACAAGTACTTTAAATGCTTCATATTTTCCATTATCCAACAACATCCTTTAAGAACTTAACGAAAAGCTCTACACTCGTATTCAAGCTTTCAATATCCTTATAGTAAACAGAACTCTATAAATAAAAAGGACTTCTTATGAAAAAAGCCTTAATAGCAGCGGGTATCATCACAATGTTGGCTGGCTGTTCGGACAACGAGGTTGGCGACGTCTCTCTTGGATTCTTCACAATGAAGGATATCAAAATGTCTTCTTTAGATGATGATAAAATCGCAGGTGTGACTTGTCATATCGCTTCAATCGAAGCAAACCTTAGCCTTTCCGATCCAAGCGATAGCTCTATTTCTTGTCGTCAAACCGGTGAAATTACATCAGAAATGATTGCTAAAATAGACAAAAGCAAATCTGGTGAAGTGGTGTTCAAACAATCAAAAAGTATCTTCTTTAAAACAATGAAGGTTCGTCGTATCTACGATGCAGAGAATCAATCGCTGCTTTACTTGTCATACACCACCAAAGAAACAGAAGGCAGTTTCAAGCATAGCCTTTCAACCGTTCCCCTATGGGGTACTGAGGCTTACGTTGATCCAGCAACACTCCTCCCAGCGGAATAGGCTCACGTAAATGCCCTCAAGCGAAAAGTAAAACGAGTCACCTGTACAGACATCGTACAGGTGATTCTAAATGTAATAAAAATGAAAGAATCAGAAACAAAATGTGATATCATTCGGCAAAATTTTTTCACTGTATTTTTCATATGAAGTTTCCTGGACAGCGTAAATCTAAACACTACTTTCCAACTCACGCACGTGATCCGTTGGTCAACCAAATGCAACAAACGCCTAAGCTTCACCGCGCAACAATTGTCGGTGTTGGTCAAACGATTGTTGATATCGAAGCCCGTGTTGATAACGCGTTCCTTGAAAAATATGAGCTGAGTAAAGGTCACTCACTGGTATTGGAAGAGAGTAAAGCAGATGCGCTGTACGAAGAGTTAGTTGAGCGCGGTTTGATCACGCATCAATACCCTGGCGATACTATCGGCAACACACTGCACAACTATTCCGTACTTGCAGACAGTAAATCTGTATTGCTCGGCGTTATGTCTAAGAAGATTGAAGTTGGCTCATTTGGTTATCGTTACCTTTGCCGCACTTCTTCTCGTATGAATCTAAATCACCTTCAAACGGTTGATGGTCCTATTGGTCGTTGCTACACGCTTATTTCTGAAGATGGTGAACGTACGTTTGCAATCAACGAAGGCCACATGAACCAACTGCTTCCTGAAAGCGTTCCTGAAAAAGTGTTCGAGAAAGCATCAGCATTGGTTGTGTCGTCATACCTAATGCGCGGCAAACCTGAAGATCCGATGCCAAAAGCGGTACAAAAAGCGATTGAATACGCGAAAGCGCACAATGTGCCAGTTGTACTAACACTTGGTACTAAGTACGTGATCGAAGGTAATGCGGAATGGTGGCAAGAATATCTGAAAGAAAACGTAACCATCGTCGCGATGAACGAAGACGAAGGTGAAGCGTTAACGGGTGAAAAAGATCCGCTTCTAGCTGCTAACAAAGCACTTGAGTGGGTTGACCTCGTTCTCTGTACTGCAGGCCCTATCGGTTTATACATGGCTGGCTACACTGACGAGCCTGCGAAACGCGAAACCACTCTGCCATTATTACCGGGTAACATTCCTGAGTTCAATAAATTCGAGTTCAGCCGTGCTATGCGTAAGCAAGACTGTCAAGATCCGGTAAAAGTCTACTCTCACATTGGCCCTTATCTTGGTGGCCCGCGCGAAATTAAAAACACCAATGGTGCTGGTGATGGTGCACTTTCTGCACTTTTACACGACATGGCAGCAAACAGCTACCACCACGTGAATGTACCAAACTCAGAAAAGCACGAGCACTCGTGTCTAACGTATTCTTCTCTGTCTCAAATTTGTAAGTACTCAAACCGTGTAAGCTATGAAGTGTTGACTCAGCACTCTCCTCGCCTTTCTCGTGCACTACCTGAACGCGAAGATAGCTTAGAAGAAACATACTGGGATCGTTAAGCGACTCTATTAGGTAGTTAACTCTTAGAGGTTAACGCCAAGTTGGATTACCCATTCCTTGAAGGGCTGCTATATGCAGCCCTTTTTGTATTCAACACCAATATAACGGCAGCTGAAGGTAATCAGATCGAATATTTTGCTCGTTTAAGATTTGATCTCGCGCAATGACTCTTTAGATCTGTTATCTTCCAGCACATAATTGATGTGGTTTGCCTTTACTTGGCAAATTTATACAGTACTATCGCCACGCAAACGTTTACGTACCACCTTTCGGTTCTGATATAAGGATCAAATATGCTGTCTGATATTGATATTTGTCGCTCTACTCCCCTTAAAAACATCAGTGAAGTTGCCAAGCAAGCTGGCCTGCACCACAACGAACATCAGCCATTAGGGCAATACAAATCTAAAGTGTCTCTCACATCACTTGAACGCCTCGCTAGCCAACAAGATGGTAAATTAGTCGTGGTTACGGCCATCACACCGACGCCTCTTGGTGAGGGCAAAACCGTCACCACTATCGGACTAGCACAAGGTCTAGCAAAGATTAACCAATCCGCTATGGCCTGCATTCGCCAACCTTCAATGGGCCCGGTATTTGGTGTAAAAGGTGGTGCAGCCGGCGGTGGCTATTCACAAGTTGCCCCAATGGAGCAATTGAACCTTCACCTGACTGGCGACATTCATGCCGTAACAGTCGCTCATAACCTCGCATCTGCCGCTATTGACGCTCGTTTGTATCATGAGCAACGTGAAGGGTTAGAAGCCTTTGAGGCTCGCTCAGGCTTAAAAGCTCTGGATATCGACCCACGCAGAATCGTGTGGCGACGTGTACTTGACCACAATGACCGCGCACTGCGTATGATCACGGTTGGCAAGAACGAAGCAGACAAAACAATGAATGGCTTTGAGCGCGAGGATGGCTTTGACATCTCAGCCGCTTCAGAGCTGATGGCTATTCTTGCTCTCACTGATGACCTCCAAGATTTAAGAAAGCGTATCGGACGAGTGGTACTCGCATACAACAACCAAGGCTTGCCATTAACTGCAGATGACTTCAACGTAGCAGGTGCTATGACAGTCACAATGAAAGACTCCATAGAGCCAACATTGATGCAAACCCTTGAAGGGGTTCCTACCCTAATCCACGCCGGGCCATTCGCTAACATCGCACACGGTAACTCTTCTATTATTGCCGATAAGGTTGCGTTAAAGCTAAGTGACTTTGTCGTGACGGAAGGTGGCTTCGGCTCAGATATGGGTTTTGAGAAAGCATGTAACATCAAAGTGAAAGCATCGAAAAAAAATCCAGATTGTGCTGTTATTGTCGCAACATTACGTGGTCTAAAAGCCAACTCAGGTTTATACGATTTGAGACCAGGAACTCCGCTACCAGATTCAATCTTTAATGATGACCAAGACGCGCTTATTGCAGGGTTTGAGAACCTTAAATGGCACATCAACAGCGTTAAGCAATACCAAGTGCCTACCGTTGTTGCGTTCAATCGATTTCCACAAGATTCAGCTCAAGAGCTCGATGCTTTGAAACAGATGATCACCGACTTCGACCCAAGCGTTAGTGTTGAAGTAAGCGAAGCATTTGGTCAGGGTGGCGAAGGGGCGACTAAATTGGCTCACGCCGTAGTAAAAGCTTGCCAAAAACAGAGTGAATTTAAGCCGTTGTATCACTCAAAGCAAAGCCTAGAAGAAAAACTGATGGCCGTCGCTGAAGTTGGCTATGGCGCAGCAAGTATCTCGCTATCTCCACTGGCTAAAAAACAACTGGCCGAATTCAAACTGCATGGCTATAACGACCTATCGGTTTGTTTAGCAAAAACACCACTATCGATCTCGACAGAAGCACACGTAAAAGGTGCACCATCTCAGTTTGACGTACCCGTTAGGGAGCTAAAACTGTGTGCTGGTGCTGGCTTTATTTACGCGCTGTGCGGCAATGTAATGACCATGCCAGGCCTACCGGATAAACCGGCTTTTATGTCGTTGGACATTGATAGCAAAGGAAACATCGTTGGCTTAAGTTAATTACGACCAGACATAGGCTAAAAATCCGCTTTATCTAGAATAACCTGTCCGTACTATGCTCCCCATTATATTTGCGGACAGGTCTCGTTTCTGATACCTAATTGCTCAATTAACACCCCAAGTGCAATAAATTTCATTAAAAACGAAATAATATGCACATCTGATTATAAGTTTTGGGTCAAGATCACATTAATAGGCCTACAAAATATATAGTATTGCGCTGATTTTTCGAGGACAGTGATGAATACGAGTATAAAAAAACTGATCAGCCAATTTCTATGTACCTTGTTTGTCCTAGGATTAGTCCCTGCTCTCTATATAAACTCTGAATTTGAACGGGTTGAAGCCCAGTATGCGCTAAACATCAAACAGTCTAATCAAAACCAAATCGAATACAGCTTCCATCAACTCGCTATTATTGTTGAGCAAATATCAAACGCGGTTCCCTCTATTGCCGCCTCACAGACCCTACTTCGTTCCATTTCCGAGCCTTCAGTTACTAACAAACAAGCACTGCAGGATCTGTGGGTTGTATTGGCACACGGGCAACAATACTACTCTCAACTGCGTTTCCTAGATCTAGACGCTAATGAAGTATTCCGCGTCAACTATAAAGATGGCCACGCAAGTGTCACTCCAGACCACGAGTTACAAAACAAATCCTCTCGTGATTACTACAAAAAGCTACAAGAATTAGAGATTGGAGAAGTTAAAGCTACAGGCATTGATCTAGAAGTTGAAAATGGAGAGTTAGTTCGCCCCTTTTCGCCGACACTTCGCATTATGACGCCTGTCACTGTAGGGGAGCACATTATTGGCTATTTCATTGCTAACCTAAATATGCGCGAGATCTATGATCGCTTACATTACCAGATAGGTACATCAGCGACAGTTCCGGTCATCCTTAATAATACTGGTCATGTCATCATGGGTCCCGACCCTGAGGATTCATTTGGGCATGTGATTGAATCACGTTCAGACAAGACGTATGCAAAACTAGCCCCAGGCCTGTGGCAGAATATTCAAAGCGGCACCTCATCCAGCTATTTTGATGGTAAAAACTGGTATTTTCACTCTGACATCAGCCCTAAGATTAAGCAGTTTGAAGGACCAATTTATATGGTTCTTCATATTGAAGAACATCAATTTAACACTCAGTTTCAACAAGAAAATCACGCCATAGTCGTTCAGATAATCATACTCTCGATATTGATTTCAATGATTTCTGCAGGTTTCGTACTGTGGAACAGAAATCATAAAAAGAACAGTATCGAAAGCCAACTCGCCAAAGCAGCAATGAACGGTATGTCTGCCCTATTAATCACAGACAAAAATAACCGAATCATAAAAGTAAACCAAGAGTTCACCCGTGTCAGTGGCTACGAGTTAGAAGATGTAAAAGGTAAACAGCCTTCATTGTTTAACGCTGGCCGATATAATGAAGAGTTCTACATTAAAATGTGGAGCGTCATTAAAGAGACAGGGATGTGGGAAGGCGAAGTGGTGAACCGACGAAAGGATGGCACCTTCATCACGGAAATTCTTCGAATACAAACCATCAAAGACTCAAAAGATGTGATTCAATTTTATGTTGCATCATTTGTTGATATCAGCAAACGCAAAGAGCTCGAGAATAAACTGAGAAACCTTAGCGAAAAAGATGCACTATCTGGCTGTTGGAATAGACGAAAGTTCGACCTGGAGCTTCGTGACGAGTGTTCTCGCGTTAGTCGTTACCCTACTCGCGAGCAGTCTTGCTTAGCCATATTGGATATTGACCATTTCAAACGCATTAACGATAGGTTTGGACATGATTATGGCGATAAAGCGATTCAAATCGTAGCACAGGTACTGCAACGTGAATGCCGAGATACCGATTTCGTGGCTCGTATTGGTGGAGAAGAGTTTGGGGTTATCTTGCCTCACACGACACCACAAGAAGCCGACTATGTGCTTAATAGGCTGAGAATCGCGATCAGTATCGAGTTCGACAACGTCGTTACAATAAGTGGCGGAATAACCAACCTAACAGGTGAACCTGCACTCAATTATAAGTGCGCCGATTTAGCACTATACGAAGCAAAAGCAGTAGGTAGAAACAGTGTATGTTTGTTCCTTGATAGCGAAATGAGCGAAATTGCATAGCAGAAGCCTGAGTCGCACCACCGCCCCGCTAACTTGTTCATTTCACTCTAGAGTCGTTCACTTAACAATCAACTCGGTGCGGGGTAGAACTCAAGCGTATTCCCTTCGACTACCAGAATGCAATCCATATTCGCAGCATGGGCTGCCTGCTTACCAAGGTGAGTATCTTCAAACACAACACACTGCTTTGGCTGTAAACCCATACCAAAACAAGCAGCTAAGAAAGTATCAGGGTTTGGTTTATGATTCTTCACATCTGTCGCTGTCACTAAGATATCCAACTTACTCAAGATATCCGTTTTATCTAACAGTTGTTCTGCGCTCTTGCGTTGACTGCCCGTTCCAACCGCAATCTTCTTGTCACCGAGATGGTCTATCAAAAGAGAATACGTACAAGGGATAATATCTCCTTTGTCTTCAATAGCTGCAAACGAAGCCATTTTAAACGTAGAAACCGCTTGTGGGTCGAGCGATAAATCGTACTTACTATTTACCTCACCCGCGATCTTATAACTCGGCATTCCACCTAAGCTATGCAGCCAAGACGCTTCGAAATAAAAGCCGAACTCTTCCGCCGTTTGTTGCCATGCTTTCACATGTGCTGGCATTGTATCGATCAACGTACCGTCCATATCAAAGATTAATCCTTCATACGCCGTTAAATCAATTTTCATCACTACTACCACTCTTTAAGAAAGTTACTGATACCATACCCAATATTCAGTATCATGACCCCATATTACTGTTCAAAATGGATGTTTATGTTACAAATATCTAACTCTGTTTCAATTCAAGACTGGGAACTCCAGCTAACCGCGATCAGAGCTCAAGGAGCCGGAGGTCAAAACGTCAATAAAGTATCGAGTGCGATACATTTACGTTTTGACATAAAGCACTCAACCCTACCCGATTTCTATAAAGAAAAACTCCTGGCACATAAAGATGGTCGTATCACTAAAGATGGTGTGATTATCATTAAAGCTCAACAGTACAGAACTCAGGAGCAAAACCGAGACGATGCTTTGGTACGTTTGAAAGAGCTGATCTTAGAAGCAACAAAAGTTCAAAAAGTGAGACGAGCAACCAAGCCAACACGCGGCTCTCAAAAAAGACGTTTAGAAAGTAAAAAGCAAAGAAGCACCACCAAACAACTTCGCGGAAGAGTAGACTAATTGTTTCATGTCCGTAGTGAGCACCTCACCATGAAACAATCATTTTAGCTCTAACTAGCTGGACAAAAGACGATACCTGACATTGTTTATTCGTAGACAATTTATTCGAAGACTGGTTCTTTGAGGCTACATATTCGCAATACTATTGATTAGAAAGTGTCTATTAGAACAAAACGCTACTTCTGTTTTTTGACCGACAAAATCAGTTTAATCAACAGCATTCGCTCTTCACTGGTTAACAAACGACTAGCAGCAGCTACATCTTCCGCTGCTGCTTCAGACGCTCCTACAACGTCGAGTACGACATCCAAGTCCGTAACTTTCAAGGTTCTCGTGATCGAACGATACTGAGACATTTTGATATCAGCCTCTCCCCGCTCAATTCGTTGATAGGTTTTCAAGCTCATCCCTGCGCTAGCCGCTAATTTTTCTTGAGACCAATTGCCTAGCTTCCTACGCTCAATCAGCGCAATGACTATAGGTTCTTGTGACATAAGCACCTCCAGAATAGACAGTTATGACCTAATTTCAGCAAGAAGCAGACCATATTGACTTAGAACAGTTTACATAAGCGATTAAAGGCATATTATTCGGCCGATAAAAACGTTACGTTTCATGGACTTTCATACTTACAACGGCGTTAACTCACGGGCAGATAAGTTTGAATTATCAAGAGCTAGGAAATAAGAAAAATTGCAAATTGCGAATAATGATAGCGTGAAATTGGAAATTGCGAATCTCTATAAATTGGCATTTCCTTGCATACAACAGGCTTTAGAATCAGAAGATACCCGTAATGAAATTGTTGCGGTACAGCAGAGATTACTGACTTACAAAGAAGTGCTGTTACACGGAAATATGCTGGAAGATAAAGAATTAAAACAGGTCTTTTCTGCATTGAACCAAAGCGAGAAAGGTGTTGTACAAGGTGGTATTCAAAATATCAACGATGCCATAAAGCAAATGGATGAAATTGTCGAAAGGTATAGCAGGAAGGCGAAAATCAATAAGCAGGCATATCGACAAGTTTGAAGCGATAGTACACCGAAATAACCAAGTCGACGCTGATGCTTTTTAGCGTCGACTTAATCTAAGACTTCTTTCATTAATGCTTAAATGAACAACCTGTCGAGGTATAGCCCTCAATCATTCTGATGAACGTCTACTTAACTTTAAATAGATTGTCTTCTTAAAATAAGTAAACCAAGCGCGAATATCGACAAGAACCCCAAAGAACCGCCGCTACTAGAGCCTGAGTTGGTGCCTGAATTAGACCCGCCCGATAGGCTTATCTTCGGCATTGACGTTTCATTTAACAAAGCAGAAGATGAATCAACGGTTTCACCATCGCTCACTCGTACGAGAACACGAGAACTCGGTGTACTTCTAACTTCAAAAGTTGCGTTTTCAGTGCCTGAAACAACTCGATCTATCCATCCTGCATAATCATAAACTTCCGTAAAAACAGACGTGTATTTTTCAGTAAGGCTTCCACATGTAGCTGGCCCGTAACTCGTAATGCCTATTTGCTGATAGCTAACCCCATCCCACCAATAGACAGGACCGCCTGAATCACCATTACAGGTCGAGTTTTTGTATCCATTGAACTGCGCTCCATCAAAACAAAGCTGTTTGTCTGTTGAATTACAGCTATTTGTAGCATCGAAGGTTAAATTCGCTTGATTTACTACATTGGTAGCAGTTCTAGAAACAGTTTTGCCTTGGTCATCAGTTATATGACTCGTCAAGCCTCGGCCAACTGCCTTAAACGTATCTTGACCACGATTCAATGCATAGACATTGTCGAATGTAGAGTTAATTGAAGAAGAGTAGTCTCGTACATTTAAGGCTGTTTTGAGTTTCAAGATAGCAATATCGTTTGGTAATACTTTCCCGTTGATGGGATCAAGATTATTACTATAGTCACTTGGATAATATATCTTTTCGACTCGTGCTGATTGGTATCCACCGTTGTTATATTTTGTTTGATCTGCCATTCCTGGAACAACCCAAGTATTAAGCATCCACGCGTAACTTTCATACACACAATGGGCAGCGGTAAGCACGAATTGTGCATCTATAATGGTTCCACCACAGTAGTTAGAAAATTTTGAACCATCATGAAAGTACAGGCTAGTAAACGTTGGATAAGTATTAGTTAGTTCTGCATCTGTTGTGGGGCTACCATTGATAATATAAGGTGAAACACCAACATTTGGAGCACTTTCGACCGAGTTTTCCGTCGCCATAACACTTGATGTGTAAATCAATGGAGCTAACAGCCCTAAAACGGCTTTACGAACCGGACTCATTGTATGGTTAACATTCATAGATAACTCCTTGTAACCCTTACTACTTATTTACAAAAATGATGAATCGTCACCATAACACGTTACGACTAATATTATAGTAAGCAATTTTAATGATATAGCCATATGTCTCGTTTTAAAAAAACGAACTTTCAGGTCGCCGCGCTTGTAGCGATATAGAAAGTTATACGCTCTTAAAATTAGATACGTTTATAAAAATAGATACGTTCATAAAAAGGGAGACAGGCTTAAACAAAAAAGCCTACCATTGAACTTCTCTATACAGAGAATCAAACAGTAGGCTTTGTTTAGCTTAATAGTTGCTCTTAAAAGAGATTAGCCACGGTAGTAACGTTGAGGTACGAATGGCATTTTTTCTACTGTCATTGGTAGCTTCTTACCACGAACTTCAGCGAATACTTCAGTGCCAATTACTGCTAGATCAGTGCGTACATATGCCATAGAAACAGGTTTGCCTGCATTAGGCCCCGCTGTACCGCTTGTTACAACACCAATCTTGTTGTCTTCAGCATCGAACAGCTCAGCGCCTTCACGTACTGGCGCTTTAGTTTGACCAACAAGACCAACACGCTTACGTTGAACATCTTTGGTTGCGATTTGCTCAAGGATGATATCAGCGCCAGGGAAACCGCCTGCACGTTCACCGTCTGTACGACGCACTTTTTGAATGCCCCATAGAAGGCTGGCTTCTACTGGCGTTGTCGTTGTATCTAGATCGTGACCATATAGACATAGACCACACTCAAGACGAAGTGAGTCACGAGCACCAAGGCCAATCCACTCAACTTCCGCTTCTGATGTTAGCTTGCGTGCCAGTGCTTCAGCGTGATCGTTAGGAACAGAGATCTCGTAGCCATCTTCCCCCGTGTAACCACTGCGGCTCACGATGCATTCAACGCCATCGATATCGACTTTTTGAACGTCCATGAACAACATGTCTGCAACGCTAGGTTGGAAACGAGCAAGAACTTCAGACGCTTTAGGGCCTTGAAGGGCTAATAGAGCGCGGTCATCAATCACTTCCATTTCGACGTCAGCTGGAAGGTGCGCCGTTAGATGGTCGATATCTTGTGTCTTACAAGCTGCATTCACAACAACGAATAGGTGGTCGCCTAAATTAGCAACCATCAGGTCATCCATAATGCCGCCCTGCTCGTTAGTAAAGAACGCATAACGCTGTTTACCAGAAGGAAGGTCGATAATATCTACAGGAACCAACGATTCTAAGACAGCAGCTGCGTTTACACCATGTAGACGAAGTTGCCCCATGTGAGAAACATCAAAAAGACCAGCAGCATCACGAGTATGTAAATGCTCTTTCTTTACACCAAGTGGGTACTGGACTGGCATATCGTAGCCAGCGAAAGGAACCATCTTTGCACCCTCTTCAACGTGAAGTGCATGCAGTGGTGTTGTTAGTAGGTCTTGATTAGCGTGTTCTTGAGTCATTTTATTCTCCATGAAGCGTTGCAGGCTGTCCAAAATCGAGTCTGCCGCTTATATCTCTATTTAGAGTCGCCTCTAACGATACTGGTTAACGTTAGAAACAGTAGATAATAAAAAGTGATGTCCTTTATATAGGCTTATATCGTTGGCTCTATAAATTATGAATAACTGTACAGAACCCATACAACTCACTTTCTAAGAATTCACTTCAGTAAACTTCAATCAACATGAGTAAACCATGTTCACTATAATAAACAAGCCTGCGTCAGTTTTACACCCTTAACAATAGTCAAACAGCTCAAAATGTGACATTTAACAATTTAAAAACAATTGTTCGGTACATACAAAAACGCGATATTGATGATTTTCGCATCAATATCGCGTCTATTAGCTAACGTTCAAAACAAAAGCAAACGTTTGCATCCACTATAAGAAATTCAAAACTTGTTAGCTTATTTTGCTGTGTCCTACAGTTATTTTGCAGTCACCCACAGAATGAGTGCATCTTCAGCACTAGTTGAAATCAGCATATGACCCATATTCGCATCGTAATACATGCTATCGCCTTCACTCATTGGCACGGGTTCGTAGAATTCTGAGTAGAACATCACATCACCCGATATGATCATTAAGAACTCTTCACCATCGTGGCGCACCCAATCGTTATACTCTTCAAAAGTACGAGCTCTCACTCGACTCTTAAACGGCATCATCTTCTTATTAGAGAGCTCTGTGGCAAGCAATTCGTGTTCATAAGTGGGTGTTGGGTGTGGTTTACCTTGGCCTACTTTGGTTAAATCACGACGTCCTGTAGCGACTTTTTTTCTTGGTGGTTCAAAGAGTTGCGGCATATTTATCTGCAACCCCATAGCCAATTTCTGCATCGCTTGAAAGGTCGGAGAGATCTGTTCATTCTCTATTTTACTGAGCGTAGAACGCGCCAAGCCTGTTCTTTGGCTTGCTTCTTCTAGCGTGATCCCAAGCTTACCGCGGATGTCTTTAATGCGCTGGCCAAGCCTAAGTGGTTCAATATTCTGGTCTAACGTTTCCTTCGCCAACGTTAGAGATGGGTACTCATCATAAATGTCTTCTGACATAGGTCCCTCACTAATTTTTTACTTCCTGTCTATTAATTTCATTGTTGCATAAAGCGCTTTGTTGATTAAAGAGCACACAGAGAAATAAAGCGTGCTCCCCGTAGCAAAACAAGAAAATCTGTTTCCTATTGGAAATTTTTGTTGAAAATTGATTTTAACGGAGCTATGTTATCGACTTGTTAGATGAAGAGATGCTACTTCGGCTTGCCGCAAATGATAGATTTAACATTTGTAAGAGCTGTTTTTTACCCGATTTTTTGGGAACCAATTCGTGCTGCATTGACCCTACAACGATCGCTTAGACGCTGTAAGAGTATATTTAATACGCAATCAACGTATGTCTGTACCTATATAGCGCAAACGATACCGATGCAGAAATCAACGTAAGACCTAATGGACTATAAAAACAATCACCATTAGCTTAATGAAAGGTCTCGACAATGAACGCTTACCAAAACCACAGCTTAGACAGTTTTTTCTCTACGAACCTATCAGGCACTGACGACGCCGTATTTGCTGGAATCCAAGCAGAGAACACTCGTCAAAACGAACAAATCGAACTTATTGCTTCTGAGAACATCGTTTCTAAAGCAGTAATGCAAGCTCAAGGCACTTGCCTAACCAACAAATACGCAGAAGGCTATCCAGGCCGTCGCTACTACGGTGGTTGTGAGCACGTAGATACCGTTGAAGCTATCGCAATTGAACGTGCTAAACAGCTGTTCAAATGTGAGTACGTAAACGTGCAGCCTCACTCTGGCGCTCAAGCAAACGGTGCAGTAAAACTTGCCCTACTTCAACCCGGCGACACAATCCTTGGTATGTCTTTAGATGCTGGTGGTCACCTCACACACGGTGCACGTCCTGCAATGTCTGGTAAGTGGTTCAACGCAGTTCAATATGGCGTAGACCGCGACACACTTGAAATCGATTACGAAGCAGTTCGCGCATTAGCTGTCGAAAGCCAACCTAAAATGATTATTGCAGGTGGTAGTGCTATCCCACGCGTTATTGATTTCGCTAAGTTCCGCGAAATTGCTGACGAAGTTGGCGCTATCCTAATGGTCGATATGGCACACATCGCGGGTCTTATCGCGACAGGTGCTCACCCTAGCCCACTACCACACGCACACGTTGTTACCACAACAACGCACAAAACACTTCGTGGCCCACGCGGCGGCATGATTCTTACGAACCACGAAGACATCAACAAAAAGATCAACTCTGCAGTGTTCCCTGGCCTTCAAGGCGGCCCACTAATGCACGTTATCGCGGCTAAAGCAGTGGCGTTTGGCGAAGCACTTGGCCCTGAATTTAATACTTATATTGATTCAGTGATCGACAACGCAAAAGTTCTTGCTGAAGTGTTGCAAACTCGCGGTTGTGACATTGTGACTGGCGGTACAGACACACATCTAATGTTGGTTGACCTTCGCCCTAAAGGCTTGAAAGGTAACGTAACTGAAGAAGCATTAGAGCGTGCAGGGATCACATGTAACAAAAATGGCATACCATTCGATACAGAGAAGCCTATGATTACTTCTGGTATCCGTTTAGGCACGCCAGCTGGAACCAGTCGTGGTTTTGGCACTGAAGAATTCAAACTTATCGGTGAATGGATCGGCGATGTACTTGATGGCTTAGTTGAAAGCCCTGAAGGCAATGCTGAAGTTGAGCAACGTGTTCGCAAGCAAGTTAAAGAGCTTTGCAAGCGCTTCCCTCTTTACCGTTAAACCAATTTTAAGATTTAAATTAAAACCTCATAAATTTTTGGAGAATAAGCAATGGACAATACACTAAAGTTTGCAGACAGCCACGAGTGGGTAAAAGACAACGGTGACGGTACTGTAACTATTGGTATTTCTGAGCACGCTCAAGAGCTACTAGGTGACGTTGTGTTTGTTGACCTGCCAGACACTGAAGACGAAATTGAAGCTGGCGAAAGCTTCTCTCTGGTTGAATCAGTGAAAGCAGCTTCTGATATCTACGCACCAATCTCTGGCGAAATTGTAGAAATCAACGAAGAATTAGAAGATAGCCCAGAGCTAATCAACGAAGAACCTTATGAAGGCGGTTGGATTGTTAAAGTGAAGATGTCTGATGCGTCTGAACTAAACAACCTTAAAGATGCGGAAGAATACCTAAGCTCTGTAGAAGAAGACTAATAGGTAACCTCATTACGATAAAGCTGCTCTTTGGAGCAGCTTAATTTTAGGGGCTAGCTCACGGCTCCAGAGAGAAAGTAGAACATATCATGACTGAATTACTTCAAAGCCAATTACTGAAAGACTTGGGTACGCAAAACGAGTTTGTTGCTCGTCATAACGGCCCTAATAAAGCAGACCAGCAAAAAATGCTTGAAGCGATCAACGCGACTAGCCTAGACGCACTGATCGACGAAACGGTTCCTGCACAAATCCGTCTTGAAAAACCAATGACACTTGCTGCGCCACTGAGCGAGATGGACATGCTGACCTCTCTTAAAGAGATCGCTAACCTAAACCAAGTGAAACGTACTTTCATTGGCCAAGGCTACTACAACACATTCACTCCAAACGTTATTCTACGTAACGTTTTAGAGAACCCCGGCTGGTACACAGCTTACACACCATACCAACCAGAGATTTCTCAAGGTCGTCTTGAAGCTCTACTCAATTACCAACAAATGGTAATGGACCTAACCGGTATAGAAATCGCGAACGCATCCCTTCTTGATGAAGCGACAGCGGCTGGCGAAGCAATGACTCTGTGTAAGCGTGCTGGCAAAAGCAAGAGCAAAGTATTCTTCGTTGCTGACGATGTTCACCCTCAAACACTAGAAGTTGTTAAAACTCGTGCTGAGTACATCGGTTTTGAAGTAATGGTTGGTGCTCTTGAAACACTTCCAGAGCAAAACGTATTTGGTGCGCTTCTTCAATACCCGAGTACAACGGGTGAAGTTCGTGACCTAACAGACATCATTGCGAAAGCTCAAGCTAACAAAACACTGGTTACAGTGGCTACTGACCTACTTGCTTCCGCTCTACTTAAGCCTGCGGGCGAAATGGGCGCAGACGTAGTCATCGGTTCAGCGCAACGTTTCGGCGTTCCTATGGGTTACGGTGGTCCACACGCTGCATTCATGGGTACTCGTGAAAAACATAAGCGTACAATGCCAGGTCGTGTAATCGGTGTATCTATCGATACTCACGGTAACCAAGCGCTACGTATGGCAATGCAAACTCGTGAGCAACACATCCGCCGCGAGAAAGCGACATCGAACATCTGTACAGCTCAAGCACTTTTAGCAAACATGGCGTCGTTCTACGCGGTTTACCACGGTGCAGAAGGCCTACGTACTATTGCTCGTCGTACACACCACATGACAGCTATCCTAGCGGCTGGCCTGACTAAATCGGGTTACGAACTAACGAACAACAGCTTCTTTGATACCATCACGATCAACTCTGAAGAGAAGACAGATGCACTGTACGCGAAAGCGCAAGCAGCAGACATCAACCTTCGCCTTCTTAAGGGTAAAATCGGTATCAGCTTAGACGAAACAACAACGATCGACGACGTGAATGCACTATTCGCAATCTTCGACGTGAAAGAAGACGTTCAAGCACTATCTTCTGACATTGCATCAAATGAGTTTGCAGCAATTCCAGAAAACTGCCGTCGTGAATCAGAGTTCCTAACTCACCCAGTATTCAACACGCACCACAGCGAAACGCAAATGATGCGTTACCTAAAACAGCTTGAGAACAAAGACTTCTCACTAACGCACGGCATGATCCCACTGGGCAGCTGTACGATGAAGCTGAACGCTGCTGCTGAGATGATTCCAGTAACATGGCCTGAGTTTGGTTCAATTCACCCATTCGCACCTCTAGAGCAAGCAGCGGGCTACACAGCGCTAGCGAAAGATCTTAAAGAGAAGCTATGTGAAATTACCGGTTACGACGATTTCTCACTACAGCCTAACTCTGGTGCATCTGGCGAATACGCAGGTCTAATCGCGATTCAACGCTACCACGCAAGCCGCGGTGAAGCTCACCGTAATGTTTGTCTGATTCCAAGCTCTGCGCACGGTACTAACCCTGCAACAGCATCTATGGTTTCAATGAAAGTAGTGGTTGTTAAGTGTGATGAAGATGGCAACATCGACATGGCAGACCTAGCAGCGAAAATCGAGAAGCACAAAGACAACCTATCAAGCATCATGATCACTTACCCTTCTACGCACGGCGTATACGAAGAGCAAGTGAAAGAAGTGTGTGAACAAGTACACGCAGCGGGCGGTCAGGTTTACCTAGACGGCGCGAACATGAACGCTCAAGTAGGTCTAACTTCACCTGGCTTCATCGGTTCAGACGTATCTCACTTGAACCTACACAAAACATTCTGTATCCCACACGGTGGTGGCGGTCCGGGTATGGGTCCTATCGGCGTTAAATCGCACCTAGCACCTTTCCTACCAGGTCACATCGAAAACGGTGTACAAGGTTCTGACTACGCGGTATCAGCGGCAGATTTAGGTAGTGCTTCAATCTTACCTATCTCTTGGGCTTACATCGCAATGATGGGCGAACCAGGCCTAACAGACGCAACGAAAGTAGCGATTCTGAACGCGAACTACGTGATGGAAAAACTACGTCCTCACTACCCTGTTCTTTACCGTGGCACTAACGGCCGCGTAGCGCACGAATGTATTATCGATATTCGTCCACTAAAGGAAGATACAGGTATCAGCGAAGAAGATATTGCTAAGCGTTTAATGGACTTCGGTTTCCACGCGCCTACTATGTCTTTCCCTGTAGCTGGCACACTAATGGTAGAGCCAACTGAATCTGAAGATTTAGAAGAGCTAGACCGTTTCTGTGAAGCGATGATCGCAATCCGTCACGAAATGGCAGCAGTGAAAGCGGGTGAATGGCCACTAGACAACAACCCTCTAGTGAACGCACCGCACACACAAGTTGACCTTTCAGGCGCAGAATGGGATCGCCCTTACTCTCGCGAACTGGCTTGCTTCCCATCGAAAGCAACCAAGAACTCGAAGTACTGGCCTACTGTTAACCGTGTAGATAACGTATACGGCGACCGTAACCTAATCTGTTCTTGCCCAAGCATCGACAACTACGAAGACTAATTCGTAGCGGCGCTAAGCAGAACAACATAACAAAAGGCGAACCGAACGGTTCGCTTTTTTGTTTTTCGGATTCCAGATTATATGACTAATAAAGCATTGACCTTACCGTAAGGGAAAGGTTTAAGGTGATATGACATTCACGACAAATTAGGAATCAATGATGGGATGTTGCAATAAAGCGCCAAAAGGTGGAGCACCTCTTGGCTTGCTTCTAAAAGTAACACTGGGGATTGGTCTTTTTGTTTTTCTGCTGGCTTTGTGGCAATAGAAGACTTATACAACTTAAGCTTTGAAGCTAAAAAGTGATGGTATGTAAAACATAAATGGCGCCCAAATAGCCATTGACGCCATAGTCTATTGTTGAACGAAGCCGCTGCGCGGCAGAGTAAAGCGAGCGCAAGCCATACTCTTGTAACACCATCACCCTGATGGTCATTCACAGGAGTAACCCCATGAAACCAGCCGACTTAAAACGCTACAACGCCCTTTATGAACAACACCTTACCAATCTAAAGCTGCAAGGTAAACGACCCGCAACCATTGATGCCTATTCTCGTGCGGTTCGTCGGATCACCGCACATTTTGATCGAGTCCCTGATACGTTAACCACCAATGACCTTAAACAGTTCTTCGCTTCTCTCATCCAAACCCACTCGTGGAGCACCATTAAACTCGATCGTAATGGCTTGCAGTTTTTCTATCGCTACACACTGGGTAAACAGTGGGAGTGGCTCAATATCGTGAAGCCGCCACAAGTGAAACGACTG